>NZ_JBELIE010000111.1:0-11126 GCF_042091075.1 Sphingomonas sp.
CGCTCTTCCGATCTGGGATCGGGGCGCAGCCGCCGCCAGCGTTCGACCACGCCGTGCAGCGCGGTGGCTTCGTCCGCGACGACGATCGCGGCGGTCACCTGCTGCCCGCGTCCGCCGTCTGCGACATTGGCCGCGCCCAGCGCGCCGATCGAGCCGAACGACGCCATGATCAGCGGGGCGAACAGGAACAGCAGGAAGATCGGCGTGAAGACGGTGGCGGTGAAATCGCGCCGCGCGATCGTCAGCGTCTGTCGCCACTGGCGGCCGATGCGCGTCATGCCGCTTGCTCCTGCGCGTTGGCGGCGGCCTCCCCGACGATCCGCACGAACGCTTCGTGCAGCCCCGGCCGCTCGATCGAGAGCGCCGCGATCCCGTAGCCGGCGGCGAGCACGCGCGTCAGCACCGTTTCGATTCCGTCGGGCGGAAGGGTGAAGCGCCAGCCGTCGCCGTCGGCGTGCGCATCGCCGGGCAGCACCGCCGCGACGCCGGCGTCGGGGCGGGTGGGCAGGTAGAATACCTGCTGCGGCAACAGGCCACGTGCTTCGTCCACCGTGCCCTCGAAGCGGCGCCGCCCGCCGGCGATGATCGCCAGCCGGTCGCACAGTCGCTGCGCATGCGCCATGACATGGGTCGAGAACAGCACGGTCGCGCCGCGATCCCGCTCCGCCAGGATCAGTCCTTCCAACCGCTCCTGATTGACCGGGTCGAGACCCGAAAACGGCTCGTCGAGCACGAGCAGATCGGGTTCGTGCACGATCGCGCCGAGCAATTGGACGATCTGTGCCATGCCCTTCGACAGTTTGCGGATCTTCTGGTCGGCGGCATGCGATAGCCCCGCCGCCTCCAGCATCGTCACCGCGCGGGCGCGGCCGGTGCGCCAGTCCAGCCCGCGCAGCGCGCCCATGAAGGCGATCGCCTCACGAGCGGTCATCGCCGGATACAGGCCACGTTCCTCCGGCAGGTAGCCCACCCGGTCGCCGGCGTCGCGCGGATGCGCGGCGCCCAGCAGCGTGCGTTGGCCGGCGTCTGGTTCGATGATGCCGAGCAGCATGCGGAGCGTCGTGGTCTTGCCCGCGCCGTTCGGACCGAGCACTCCATAGATGGCGCCCGCCGGCACCACCAGGTCGATTCCGTCGACGACGCGCCGTGCGCCGTAACGCTTCACCAGGCCTTGCGCGGCGACCGCCGGATCGCTCACTTGCCGCCCCCGCGCCGGCTGAGCGCGGCGGCGCAGCTGGCGCGGTCGATGGTGCTGCCGTCCCGCTGCCGCGCATCGATCCAGGTGGCACGCGGCTCGGCGCCGTCCTTCGCGGGGTAGAGATAGGCGTCCAGCACGCAGATCGCGCTGGAGAATTGCAGCTTGCGCGCGCTGCCCTCCCGCACGTCGGCGTCGGGCTGGCCGAAGGCGCGGACCAGCGCGGCGGCGTCCTGCCCCATCACCGCCTGCAACCCCGCCGTCGGCAGCGGGATCGGCACCGGCGCGGCGGGGCGCGCGGCGGGGACGGTGGTGGCGCAGGCGCCCAGCGCCAGCGTCATCGTCAGCACGGCAAGCGGCGGCAGCGGCTTCATCGTTCAGTCCCATGGAAAAGATGCGTCGCCATGGCCGCACCGATGATCGGCGCCAGGATATTGACGAGCGGCACGACGAACAAGCCGGTCCCGATCAGCCCCAGCGCGAAACGGCGTCCGGCGGTCGCACGCCGCCAGTCCGGCAACGCCGCGCGGTCAAGGTGGCGCGTTGCCACCATGTCGCCCAGATCGCGGCCGAGCAGCCATGCGTTGACGATAAAGAAGGCGATCGGCGTTCCCACCCCCGTGGGTAATAACAACAGATAGACCGGCGCGGCGATCAGATTGGCGATCACGAACCGCGCCGCCGATCCTAGGCCCATCGCCACGCTGCGATGGAGCGGCACCGCGCGGGCGGTGCGCAGGCGATCGGGATAATGGCGTGCCTCCACCGCCGCGACGATCGTATCGGCGAACAGCCCGACCACCAGCATCGCGACGGCGCGAAAGAGCAGCCACAGCGCAAGCACGGTCGCCAGCGTCGCCGCCACGCCCGCCAGCGCGCCATGCCAAGTCCAGCCGGCGAGCGCGCGATCGATTCCCCACCACAGCGCCGCGCCGGCCAGCACGAAGATCGCCAGCGTGATCGTCAGCGACCGTAACAGCACGCCGCGCACCGACGGGTCGCCCAATTGCCCCAGGGAAAGGAAAAACGCTGTGACCATCCGGGGATCAGCGATGCGGTAGCGGGCACGGTTGCGCAAGCGGGAACGCCCATCTACGCGGAGGCAACCGATTGATCCTTGAGGTGCCAGTCCCTTGTCCGAACCCCGTTACGACGTCGTCGCGATCGGCAATGCCATCGTCGATATCCTTGCCCCCGCCACCGACGACTTCATCGCTGACAATGGCATGACCAAGGGCGCGATGGCGCTGGTCTTTTCGCCGGAGGAAGCCGACGCGCTGTATGCCAGGATGGGCCCCGGGCAGGAGGTGTCGGGCGGCTCCGCGGCGAACACGATCGCGGGCATGGCCGCGCTGGGTGCGTCCTGCGCGTTCATCGGGCAGGTTGCCGACGATCAGTTGGGTGAGGTGTTCGCGCACGATATTCGCGCCGCCGGGATCCGCTTCGACACGCCCGCGCGCGCCGGTGCGCCGACGACGGGGCGCTGCCTGATCTTCGTCACCCCCGATGGGCAGCGCACGATGAACACCTTCCTCGGCGCGTCGCACTATCTGCCGGCGGGGGCGCTGGACCGCGATCTGATCGCCGATGCGCGCTATCTGTATCTTGAAGGCTATCTGTGGGATCCGGAGGAACCGCGCGCCGCGATGCGGGTCGCGATCGACGTCGCCCGCGCCGCGGGGCGCAAGGTTGCGTTCACGCTGTCGGCGGAATTCGTCATCGACCGTCATCGTGCGGCGTTCCACGACCTGATCGATCATGGGCTGATCGACGTGCTGTTCGCGAACGAGGCCGAGATCATGTCGCTCACCGAGACGACCGATGTCGAAACCGCGATCGACGCGGTGCGCCACAAGGTGCCGCTGGTGGTGGTGACGTTGAGCGAGCGCGGGGCGTGCGCGATCGCGGGTGATGCGCGCGTATGCGTGGCCGCGCAGCCGATCGACAAGGTGGTCGACACCACCGGCGCGGGCGATCTGTTCGCGGCCGGTTTCCTGCATGGCCAGGCGCGCGGTCAGTCGCTGGAGGCGTCGCTGACGCTGGGCGCGATCTGCGCCGCCGAGGTGATCCAGCATTTCGGCGCGCGTCCGGTCGCGGACCTGAAGGCGCTGGTCGCGGGGGTGTAGCTCACCCTATTTCCCCGCCACGTCGGCCCCCGAACCCATCCCGTGGCCACGGGACGGGGGCTCACGGGGCGGACGGGTCGGTGGCCACGATCCACCGCCTGAACTCCACCGTCCGAACATTGTCAGGCCGCAGGTTCATGCTGGCGGCACTGACGAGCTTGCGCGTGGCGCGCGTAGCGGCGACGGAGGGGGATGAGCATGTTGCCGATCCACGCCGTCCTGCCCGATCTGCTCGCCGCGTTGCGCGGCGGGGCGGCGGCGGTACTGGTGGCGCCGCCGGGTGCGGGAAAGACGACCGCGGTCGCGCGCGCGCTGCTCGACCAGCCATGGTGCGCGGGTGAAGTGCTCGTCACCTCGCCACGCCGGCTGGCCGCGCGTGCGGCGGCCGAGCGGATGGCGGCGCTGGCCGACGAGCCGGTCGGGCGCACCTTCGGCTATGCGACGCGGCTCGACACCAAACGCTCCTCCGCCACGCGGATAACGGTGGTGACCGAGGGCATCCTGACCGCTCGATTGCAGAACGATCCAGAGCTGACCGGCGTGTCCGCGATCCTGTTCGACGAGGTGCACGAACGCAGCCTCGACGGCGACTTCGGGCTGGCGCTGGCGCTGGATGCGCAGGGCGCGCTGCGGCCTGATCTGCGCGTGGTGGCGATGTCGGCGACACTCGATGGCGCGCGCTTCGCGGCGTTGATGGGCGGCGCCCCGGTGATCGAGAGCGAGGGGCGCAGCTATCCGCTCGATGTGCGCCACATCGGCCGTGCGGCGGAGGCGCGGATTGAGGAGGCAATGGCGGGCGCGATCCGCCGCGCGCTGGCGGAGGAAACCGGGGGCGTGCTGGCGTTCCTGCCGGGCGTGGCGGAGATCGCGCGCACCGCGGAGCGGCTGGGCGATCTGCCCGGCGTGCGGGTGCATCAACTGCACGGCAGCCTCGATCCCGCCGCGCAGCGCGCCGCGATCCGTGCCGAGCCCGATGGGGCGCGTAAGCTGGTGCTGGCGACATCGATCGCCGAAACCAGCCTGACGCTCGACGGCATTCGCATCGTCGTCGATTCGGGGCTGGCGCGGCGCCCGCGCTATGATCGCGCCGCCGGGATGACCCGGCTGGTGACCGAGCGTGAGAGCCAGGCGGCGGCGACCCAGCGCGCGGGGCGCGCCGCGCGACAGGCGCCGGGGGTGGCCTATCGCCTGTGGGAAGCGGCGGCGACCGCGGGCATGCCGCGCTTCGACCCGCCCGAGATTCTGGAGGCGGACCTGTCCGCGCTGTTCCTCGCCGCCGCGATCTGGGGCGTCGGCGATCCCCGTCAGCTGGCGTGGATCGATCCCCCGCCCGAAGCGGCGGTGGCGGAGGCGCGGCAGCGGCTGGCGACGCTGGGCGCGATCGATGCGGACGGCCGCCCGACCGCCCACGGCCGCGCGATGGCGGCGTTGCCGATGGCGCCGCGCCTCGCGCATATGCTGCTGCTCGCGGCCGACAAGCGCCTCGCGGCCGAGGTCGCGGTGCTGTTGCAGGAACGCGGGCTGGGCGGTTCCGATACCGATCTGGAGACGCGCTGGCGGCGCTGGCGCGGCGATCGTTCGGCGCGGGCGGAGAGCGCGCGGGGGCTGGCGCGGCGCTGGGCGACGCTGGGCGGTGCGTCGGCCGGCGCGATGACGATCGGTGCCTGCCTGGCGCTCGGCTTCCCCGATCGGGTCGCACGGCGACGGGACGCCGGGGGGGAGCGCTGGGCATCGGCGGGGGGACGCGGCTTCCGGCTGGACGCCAGCGATCCGCTGGCCTCGCAGCAATGGCTGGCGGTGGCGGAAACCCAGGGCATGGCGGCGGGCGCGCGCATCCTGTCCGCCGCGTCGCTGTCGCAGGACGAGATCGAGGCGATCTTCGCCGACCGGATCGTCACGCAGCGCACCGCCACGTTCGATCCGGCGACCGGCGTGGTGCAGGCGCTGCGCGAACGCCGGCTGGGCGCGGTCCGCCTGTCGAGTGGCCCGGACAGCGACGCCGCGCCGGAGGCGATCGCCGCCGCGCTGGTGGAGGGCGTGCGGCGGCACGGCACCGGCGTGCTGCCCTGGCCCGAGGGAGCGGCGGCGCTGCGGACGCGCGCGGCCTTTGCGGGCGTGCCACTTGACGAGGCAACGCTGATCGCTCGGCTCGACGAATGGCTGCCGGCGCTGGTGACGCGCCGACGCCGGCTCGATACGATTCCGGCGGCGGAGTTGATCGAGGCATTGCGGCAATTGCTCGGCTGGGACGCGCTGCGACAGATCGACCGGCTCGCGCCGCCGCATTTCACCAGCCCGGCGGGTTCGACGCATGCGATCGATTATGGCGCGGAGGCGGGGCCGACCGTCGAGCTGCGCGTGCAGGCGGTGTTCGGCGTCACCGATCATCCGGTGGTGGGCGAACGGCGCGTGCCGCTGGTTCTGTCGCTGACCTCGCCCGCCGGGCGCCCGATCCAGACCACACGCGACCTGCCCGGTTTCTGGCATGGCAGCTGGCAGGCGGTGGCCAGAGAGATGCGTGGGCGCTATCCGCGCCACCCCTGGCCCGACGATCCCGCCGCCGCGAGCGCGACGCTGCGTACCAAGAACGCCGACGCGCGGCGGCGCGGATAGCGCGCGGTCGTTCGGGTCGCCCTCCGCATGACGGGGCGGTTGCCGCCGTCGCCGCGGCTCCCTAATCCAGGGGCCTTATCGAAGGAGAGACGATGCGCCGCTTCGCCACGATCGCCGCCGTGCTATTGATCGCCGGCTGTTCCCAGGGTGTGAACACGCCGGCCGTTGGCGATGCCTGGGTGCGGCTGGCGGCGGTGCCGGGACGGCCCGCCGCGGCCTATGCCATTCTGCATGGCGGCGCGAAGGATGCGCAGCTGACCCAGATCGCCAGCCCGGGCGTCGCGCGGATCGAATTGCACACCAGCCGGATGACCGGCAACAATATGATGGCGATGGACGCCGTCTCCGGGGTGCCGGTGGCGCGGCACGGCACGGCGAAGCTCGCGCCGGGCGGCTATCACGCGATGTTGTTCGGCGTGCCCGCCACGGTGACCGCTGGATCGACGCTGCCGATGACGTTCCGCTTCGACGACGGCACCGTGGCGCAAGTGAACGCGCGCGTGATCGCCGCCGGCGATGCGGCACCCGAATGACGCGGCGCGGGCTGACCGAGGGCGAACGCGCGCTCGCCCGGTCGGTCTATGGCGAGACGATCGATTATGATGCGGTGGCGCTGGCACCGACCCGCTGGGCGTTCTTCCAGCCGCGGCAGACGGTGATGGCGCCGCGCGGCACGATCCATTTTCATCCGCGCGGAACCCTGTGGCGCGATGATTTCGCATCCGCCGCTGTCGACCTGCAAGGCCTGTTCATCCACGAGATGTGCCATATCTGGCAGCATCAGCGCGGCATATGCCTGCCGCTCGCCCGGCATCCTTTCTGCCGCTATCATTACGGCATCCGGCCCGGCTGGCGGCTGGAGCGCTATGGCATCGAGCAACAGGCGGAGATCGTCCGTCATGCCTTTCTGCTGCGGCGGGGCGTGCGCGTCCCCGGCGCACCGGCGCTGTCGGTATATGATACGATCCTACCTTTCGGAGGCGTGAAATGACGACGATCTGGCACGGCGGGGTACCCGATCTGGCGGCGATGACGCGCCTGGGTGCGCAGTCGATGGCGGGCTTCCTCGGGATCGAGTTCGTCGCGGTGGGCGATGATTGGCTGCGGGCGCGCATGCCGGTGAGCGAACGGACGAAGCAGCCCTATGGCCGCCTGCACGGCGGCGCGTCGGTGGCGCTGGCGGAGACGGTCGCGTCGATCGCGGCCGCGATGTCGGTCGATCCGGCGGTATCGGCGGCGGTGGGGATGGAGATCAACGCCAATCACATCCGCCCGGCCGGCGATGGCCATGTCTATGCCACGGCGCGTGCCGAGGCGCGCGGACGGACGAGCCAGGTGTGGTCGATCCGGATCGAGGACGAGGATGGCCGGCTGGTGTGCATCGCTCGCATGACGGCGGCGATCATCCCGGTCGGACGCGGAGGAGTGAGCGGCGGCTGAGCAGCGTCGACGAACCAGCCGACGATCACTCGTCGCGAGCGCTTTCGTGCGCGAAGGGTGGTGGAAGGGACTGGATTCGAACCAGTGTACACTTGCGTGGGCAGATTTACAGTCTGCTGCCTTTAACCACTCGGCCACCCTTCCACGAGCGGCGCTTGCCAAAAGCGAGGGGGCCCAATGCCCGCCCGGGTCGCCCCTGTCAACGGCCCAATGTCGCTTTGTTACAGGGCGTGGCGATGCTGCTGCGCTGGGCGATCGCGTGGTTGCGTGGCCGGTCTGCGCGACGCATATCGGCGGCATGTTCGCTCTTCCGTCCGTCCGCCGCCGCGGAGCATCGCGCTGATGGCGCGTCGTGGCCACCGTCCCAGCCAGCAGCAGGGTGCCCGCCCGCGGCTGTGGGGGCGTCACCCCGTGATCGCCGCGCTCGCCAACCCCGAACGCACCGTGCGCAAGATCTGGGGCACGCGCGAGGCGCTGGCGGCGCTCGATCTGCCGCCGATGCTGCCGATCGTCTATGCCGATGTCGCCGATCTCGGACGGCTGGTGCCCGGCGACGCGCCGCACCAGGGCCTGGTGGCGGAAGTCGATCCGTTGGAGGATGTGTGGCTGGGCGACCTGCTGGATCAGGGCGCGGCGGATCAGCGTCCGCTGATCGTGCTGGTTCAGGTGACCGACCCGCACAATGTCGGCGCGATCCTGCGCTCCGCCGCGGCGTTCGATGCGCTGGGGATCGTGACCCAGGACCGGCATTCGCCACCCGAATCGGGTGCATTGGCGCGCGCGGCCAGCGGCGCGCTGGAAACGGTGCCGTGGGTGCGCGTCGTCAATCTGGCGCGCGCGCTGGAGGAGATGGCGGAGGCGGGTTTCTGGCGCATCGGGCTGACCGGCCATGCGACGCAGACGCTGGCGCAGGCGATGGGATCGCAGCGGATCGCGATCGTGCTGGGCGCCGAGGGTGAGGGGATGCGTCAGAACACCGAGGCGCATTGCGACGAGTTGGCCAAGCTGCCGATTTCCAGCAAGGTGGAGAGCCTGAACGTGTCGAACGCCGCCGCGATCGCGCTGTACGCGGTGGCGGCGCGCTGAACGACGGCACATCGACCCCGGCGCGGCGGCGATGCGCGCGCCGCCCCACCCCGGCACGGCGCCGGGGGGTGTGGATCATGCTGCGGTCGGGCCGGTGCCCGCGCGCTCAATCCTCGGCGGCGATGCGGATCTTCATGCCATCGAGCGCCGGGCCGAAGTCGATCTGGCACGACAGGCGCGAGGTTTCGTCGCGATCGCTGGAGGAATCGAGCAGGTCGTTCTCATCCTCGCTCATCGGCGGCAGCTTGTCGACGAAGGCGGGGTCGACATGGATGTGGCAGGTGGCGCAGCTGCAGCAACCACCACACAGCGCCAGGATTTCGTCAATCCCGGCGTCACGGACGATCTCCATCACCGACAGGCCGGCGTCGCCGTCGATCTCGCGTTCTTCCCCTTCACGCGTCACGACGATAAGCTTGGGCATCATGCTCTCTCCGATAAACCGCCTTTCCCATGCCGTTTGCGTGCGTGGTGCGCAATGGGGCTAAGCAGCGAAGATCTGAATGCCGGGATCGATGCGCTGGCTGCGCGCGAACCCGCCTTCGCCGCCGCGCTGGCGCGGGTCGGCTATCCCGCGCCGCGGATTCGCGAGCGCGGTTACGCCACGCTGCTGCGCACGATCCTGGGGCAGCAGGTGAGCGTCAAGGCCGCCGACGCGGTGTGGCGCAAGCTGGAGGTGCTGGGCGATCCCGGCGACCCGGTGGTGGTAGCCGCGCTGAGCGACGAGCATCTGCGCGCGTGCGGCTTTTCGCGACAGAAGGCCGGCTATGCGCGCAGCCTGGCCGACGAAGTGACCACCGGGCGGCTCGATCTGGCGAACCTGCCCGACGACGATGAGGCCGCGATCGCCGCCTTGACGCGCGTGAAGGGTATCGGGCGCTGGTCCGCTGAAATCTACCTGCTGTTCGCGGAGGGGCGGCCCGATATCTGGCCCGCCGGCGATCTGGCGGTGCAGATCGAAACCGGGCGTATCCTGGGGCATACCGAACGTCCAAGCGAGAAACAGACGCGCGCGCTGGCGGAGGCATGGCGGCCGTATCGCGGCGCGGCGGCGATCTTCACCTGGCATCATTATGGTGCCGGGCCTGATGCCGCACCAGTATAAAACAACCCCTTATCACCGCGCAGGGGCCGTATTAATTAACCGGAATGCCGACCGAGCCGTGTATCCGCCGTCTGATGTATGCCAGCCGCGCGACGGGCGACAATATCCGTGACGATTGCCACGCGATCTTGCGCCAGTCGCGGCCGAACAATGGCATCGACGGGATCACGGGCATTTTGTGGACCGATGGCGATCGTTATCTGCAATTGCTCGAAGGCCCGCCCGACAGCGTGGCGCGCACCTTTGACCGGATCCTGCGCGATCCGCGTCATACCGAGGTCAGCGTGCTGCGCGACGATATGTGCGTCGATCGCCAATTCGGCGACTGGACGATGGCGGCGCTGCCGGACGAGGCGCCCGACGACGCGGCCGGACGGCTGAGCGTGCTGCTGCACGCAGTCGATGCCGACGTCAGCCGGTTCTTCGTGCCGGGCTGAACGGGCCGCCAGTTACCTGGCCGGGGTCCAGCGCTGCGTCTGGCAGAAGAAGGCGATACAGCCCTTCACGTTGAGTGACCCGTCGGCATTGCGGGTGACGATCGACTTGTACGTCTTGCCGTTGCGCGGATCGTAGATCTGGCCGCGCCAGTCCTTTCCGCTGTCGGTGAAATTCGACAGGATCGGCATGCCCAGGATCGGTCGCGAGCGCAGCGCGGCATCGCTGTTGTTGACATCCGTCTTGGCCGCGCCGGGCGTGCTTCTCAGGATTGTCACGAGCCGGCCGCACACCGAGCCCCCGCACGGCCCGATCTGAACGATTCCCGACCCGTCCTGCGTCAGATAGCGTCCCGCGATCGGGGCGGCGGCATGGGCGGGGATCGCCGGCAAAACGGCGGCGGCAAACGAGGCGGCCGCGAGCGGGGCAGAGCGGGCAAAGCGTAACATCGCGCAAAACATGGGATAATTTTTCGATCGCCGCAACGCCGATGTGCGAAGGTACGGCCGCGCACCTATTGCCACGGAAACGGTTGAACTCGTCGCCCCGCTCCCGCATTCAGGGGGCGATGACCGCACGCGCCCGTCCGCTCGACCCGATGTTCGCTTCGATCCCGGTGCCGGAGGGCGCGGGATTCTGGCGGAAGCTGGGGGCGTTCGTCGGGCCGGGCTGGCTGGTGGCGGTCGGATATATGGACCCGGGCAATTGGGCCACCGATATCGCGGGCGGCTCGGCGTTCGGCTATACGTTGCTGGCGGTGGTGCTGCTGTCGAACCTGATGGCGATCGTGCTGCAATCGCTATCGGCGCGGCTGGGCATCGGGGCGGGCCTCGATCTGGCGCAGGCGTGCCGCCAGCGCTCCTCGCGCGCGACCGGCTATATGCTCTGGTTGCTGGCGGAGGTGGCGATCATCGCCTGCGATCTCGCGGAGGTGCTGGGCACCGCGATCGCGCTGAAACTGCTGTTCGGCCTGCCGCTGGTGGGGGGCGTGATCGTCACCGGGCTCGACGTCTTTCTGATCCTCGCGCTGCAACGCTTCGGGTTTCGGCGGCTCGAGGCGTTCATCGCCGCGCTGCTGCTAATCATCGCGGGGTGTTTTGCGTTCGAGTTGTTCTGGGCCCGCCCG
>NZ_JBELIE010000112.1:0-10987 GCF_042091075.1 Sphingomonas sp.
CTTCATCGAGATGAACACCCGCCTGCAGGTGGAGCATCCGGTGACCGAGGCGATCACCGGACTTGATCTGGTGCGCGAACAGATCCGCATCGCCGAGGGGCATTCGCTGACGCTGCGTCAGGAGGATGTGATCTTCCGTGGCCATGCGATCGAATGCCGCATCAACGCCGAGGATCCCCGCACCTTCGCGCCCTCGCCGGGGCTGGTGAAGCAATATCACGCCCCCGGCGGCATGCACGTGCGCGTCGATAGCGGGCTGTACGCCGGCTACCGGGTGCCGCCCTATTACGACAGCATGATCGCCAAGCTGATCGTGTACGGCACCACCCGCGAGGGCGCGTTGCGCCGTTTGCGGCGCGCGCTGGAGGAATTCGTGGTCGAGGGGGTGAAGACCACCATCCCGCTGCACCAGGCGTTGCTCGACGATCCCGAATTCCGCGACGGCCATTATACGATCAAATGGCTGGAGGAGTGGCTCGCCAAACAGGAATGAGCCGCTGACCGACCGGGCGTCGGCGGGCCAGTGGCGCGGGCGCTTCCCCCTGAGGCCGCGGCGTGCCACGCTGCCGCGATCGAGGAGAGGGAGAGGCCTGTGGGCGACGACGACGATATCCGGTACGCGGTTGCGGATCATATCGCGACGCTGACGCTGAACCGGCCGGAGCGGATGAACACCATCTCCGCGCCAATGCTTGACCTGCTCGGCGCGCTGCTCACCCGGGCGAACGGCGATCCCGATGTCCGCGCGGTCATCCTGACCGGCACCGGGCGGGCGTTTTGCGCCGGTCTCGACCTCGCCAGCGCCTCCAGAGGCGAGGGGATCGGCTCCGCCGCCGCCGCGCATCCCCCGACGATCGATCTGCGCGCCGCCCCGCCGACGGTGCTGTTCGCCATGGATAAGCCGGTGATCGCCGCGCTCAACGGATCGGCGGCGGGCTATGGCATGGATATCGCGATCGGCTGCGATATCCGCGTGATGGCACAGGACGCCAAGCTGGCCGCAGCGTTCGTCAAGCGCGGCGTCGTGCCCGAATCGGGCGGCACCTGGCTGCTGCCGCGGCTGATCGGCTGGGCAAAGGCAGCCGAGCTGATCTTCACCGGCCGGACGCTGACCGCGGACGAGGCATTGCAACTCGGGTTGGCCAACCATGTCGTCGCCACCGCCGATGTCCCCGCCACCGCCCGCGCGATCGCGGCCGAGATCGCCGCCAACGCCCCGCTGGCGGTACAGGCGTCGAAGCGGATGATGCGCATGGGGATGGACGAACGCTTCGATACGCACGTCCAGCACGTCTATCTACAGCTGCTACCGCTGTTCCGCACCGACGACTTCCAGGAGGGTATCCGCTCGTTCATGGAAAAGCGCCCGGCGACGTTCATCGGCAGATAGCATCGGCAGATAGCGGGCGGCAGGGTCTCCATCGCCTTGCCGCCGCCATCTTGTGAAGGCATCGCGGCGACACGACAGGACCCACGCATGCCCCGCCGATGACCGATCGCCCCTCCCCCCGCATCGACCAGCTCGACTTCATCCGTGGCATCGCGGTGATGGGCATCCTGCTGGCCAACCTGCCCGCTTTCGGCCTGCCGACCGCGGCCTATTTCTCGCCACTGGCCTGGGGCGGCCATAACGGCGCGGATCGAGCCGCGTGGTTCGTCACCTTCGTACTGATCGAAGGGAAAATGCGCGCGATGTTCTCCCTGCTGTTCGGCGCATCGATGCTGCTGGTGATCGATCGCGCCGCGACACAGGGCGTGGCGGCCTGGCGCGTTCACGGCGCACGCATGGCGGCGCTCTTCGCGATCGGCTGCATCCACCTGTATCTGATCTGGTGGGGAGACATACTCACGCATTACGCGCTGGTCGGGATGATCGCGCTGCTCTTCATCCGGCTGCCGATACGATTGTTGCTGTTCGCCAGCATCGCCCTGTTGCTGATCGACGTCGCATCGGTCGGCGCCATCGCATCGTCGCTTTACGGACGACTGCCCGCCAGCCCCGCGCTGCACGCGGAAATCGTGCGCGGTTTCGGTATGCCGCCGCGCATGGACGTGCTGGCCGAAGTGGCCGCCTATCGCACCTCACTCACCACCGCGACCGACTACCGCCTGGCGCATGCGGGATCGCCGCTGGAGGGGCTGTACGTCTTCGGGGCGCAAACGCTCAGCGCGATGCTGCTCGGGATGGCCGCCTATCGCTCGGGCTTCCTCACCGGGCGCTGGTCACGCGCCGCTTACCGCCGCATCGCGATCGCGACGCTGGTCGTGACGCTCCCGGTCTATGCGCTACTCGCGCAGCAGACGATCGCCAGCGGCTTCGCCGCGCGGCAGGTGTTCCTCGCCTCGATCGTGCTGGCGCCAATCGGCCGACCGTTGACCGCGCTGGGCTATGTCGCGCTCGCGCTGCTGGCATATCGCCGCGACGGCGCGATCTCGCGCCGGGTCGCCGCCGCCGGCCGTGCCGCGTTCAGCAACTATCTGGGCACGTCGATCCTGGCCTTGCTGTTCTTCACGGTCGCGCACCGCTTCGGCACGCTCTCGCGCGCCGATCTCTACTGGCTGGCCCCGGTTACCTGGATGCTGATGCTCGCATGGTCGCGGCCGTGGCTGGAGCGATACGCCTATGGTCCGCTGGAATGGGCGTGGCGCTCCCTCGCCGGCTGGAAGATCCAGCCATTCCGCCGGCGCTAAATGCGAACGCGACGCAAATAGGCTTGCGAGACATTCTCATTATCGCTACGCAGGGATCAGTCTTTGGGGGATCCTCAATGGTCGTCTGCGTTTGCAATGCGATACGAGAATGTCAGGTTCGCCAAGCGGCGCGCTCGGGCGCGACCACGGCCTGCCAGGCGTATCGCAGCGTCGGATGCCAGGCGAAATGCGGGCAATGCGTGCCCTATGCCCGCGCCATCATCGAACAGGAACGTGCTGCTGCGTAGCGCTCGCAAGCGCCATTTTCCGCGGATTTCTGCGGTTTTTTGACTGTCCTCCAAGTGCCACGCGCGCTATCGTGCCGCCATTCCCGACTGGAGGCATGCATGAAGGGCGACCCCAAGGTCATCGATTTCCTAAACGAATCGCTGAAGAATGAACTGACGGCGATCAATCAATATTGGCTGCACTATCGGCTGCTCGATCACTGGGGCGTCTACAAGCTGGCCGAGTTTGAGCGGCACGAATCGATCGACGAAATGAAGCACGCCGACTGGCTGGCGGAGCGCATCCTGTTTCTCGACGGTCTGCCCAATTTCCAGTTGCTGGGACGGCTGCGCATCGGCGAAACGGTTGAGGAAGTGCTCAAGTCCGATCTCGCGATGGAGATCGAGGCGGTGGCCCAGCTCAAGGCGGCAGTCGCTTATTGTGAGGAAGTGAAGGACTTCGTCAGCCGCGAACTGTTCGCGCGGATCCTCGCCAGCGAGGAAGAGCATGTCGACACGCTGGAGCGTCAGTTCGAGATGATCGAGCGGATGGGCGTGCCCAATTACATCCAGCTCAACTCGATCAGCGAGCATGACAAACCCGCCAGCGGCGCCGCGCCTTATCTCAAGGCGTAAGCGTCGCTTCGGGCGCCCGGTTGCAACCGTCGACGCGGTATGCGCACCTCCCCGCGTGACCCATCATCCATGGTTCGCGGGGGGAGTGCCTCAACCGCTACGACGACCGAAGACGACCGGCTGGCGTGGTCTGACAGGATTGCACTGGCCGTCGATCGCCGACATCGTCCGCTCGAACAGCGTGCGCAGGGCGGCGACATCGGGGATGATTTCATCGGGCGCCTCATGGCGCTCGACACAGCGGCGGGCATGATCCTCGATACGCTCCGCCGCATCCCCCAATGCATGGGCGCCAAACTGCCGCGCCTCACCCTTCAGCGTATGCGCAGGGACCACGATCGCCGCGGCCTGGCCATCGCGCATCGCCATTTCGATCGCGCGCACCGACGCCGGACCGTCCTCGCGAAAATAGCCCAGGATGCGCGCGAAGGCGTTCCCCAGTTCGGCACGCGCGCGCGCCAGGGCCGCGCGGTCGATCAACTGCTCGTCTAGCTCCACCACGGCGCACCCATCGATCTTCCGTTCCAACGCGACGGATCGATGCTGCCGTAAAAAGGTGACTGCGACGTAAAGGTCAGCTGCGAAAAGGATTTTTTGGTGCGCGCAGCATCAGGCGAACCGGCACGGCGCCGAATCCCAGCTCGCGGCGGATGCCGTTGATAAGATAGCGTTGATAGCTGGTGGGCAGTTCGTCGACGCGCGTGCCGAACAGCACGAAGCCCGGCGGACGGGTCTTCGCCTGGGTCAGATACCGCAGCTTGATGCGCTTGCCCCCGGGGGCGGGCGGCGGATTGGCCTCGATCGCGCGCTCGAACCAGCGATTGAGCTCGCCCGTCCCCACCCGGCGCGACCATGCCTCCCGCGTGGCGAAGGCCGCCGCCATCAACTGGTCGATGCCCTTGCCCGTCGCCCCCGATACCGTCAGCAGCGGCACCCCGCGCACCTGCGCCAGTCCTTCGTCGAGCGCGGTGCGAACGCCGTTGAAGAGCTTCGACGGATTCTCCGCCACGTCCCATTTGTTGAGCGCGATCACCAACGCGCGCCCCTCCTCCAGCACGCGATCCGCGATCCGCAGATCCTGCGCCTCAAGGCCGAGTGTCGCATCGAGCAACAGCACCACCACCTCGGCGAAATCGACCGCGTGCAGCGCATCGGCGACCGACAGCTTCTCCAGCTTATCCTGCACCTTGGCGCGCTTTCGCATCCCGGCGGTGTCGATCAGCCGCACCTCGCGCGGGCCATCGGGGCCTTCCCATACCCAGTCGATCGCGATCGAATCGCGCGTGATCCCCGCCTCCGGCCCGGTGATCATGCGATCCTCGCCCAGGATGCGGTTGACCAGCGTCGACTTGCCCGCATTGGGACGGCCGACGATCGCCAGTTTCAGGGGCGCGGCAGGATCGTCGATATCGGCCTGCTCGGCCTCCTCCTCGGGCATCAGCCCGTCGAGGTGCGGCAGCAATGCCTCGAACAGATCGGCAATGCCTTCGCCATGCTCCGCCGACAATTGAACCGGATCGCCGAAGCCCAGCGCCAGCGCCTCGATCAGCCCCGCCTCCGCGGCGCGCCCCTCGGCCTTGTTCGCGACCAGCACGATCGGCGTGGACGCGCCACGCAGCCAGCGGGCGATCTCTTCGTCCAGCGGGACGATCCCGGCGCGGGCGTCGACCATGAACAGCGCGACATCGGCGACGTCCACCGCCGCCTGCGTCTGCTGCCGCATCCGGCCGGGCAACGTATCGGGATCCTCATCCTCGTAACCGGCGGTATCGATGATCCGGAAATCGAGGCCCAGCAAATGCGCGTCGCCCTCACGGCGATCGCGGGTGACGCCGGGCCGGTCATCGACCAGTGCCAGCTTTTTGCCGACCAGGCGGTTGAACAGCGTCGACTTGCCGACATTGGGACGGCCGACGATCGCGACGGTGGGAAGACGGGACATACGCCCCGCCTACGTCCCAATCGTCGTCAGGACAACCGCGCGTGATCACCGATAGGCGGCGATCGTGCCCTTGTCGCTCAACGTATAAAGCGTCTGGTTGGCAACGATCGGCGCCATCGAATAGGGATCCTTGCCCTCGATCGTCATCTGCACCGTGCCATCGCCGGGCGACAGCGCGACAATCTCCCCGCGCGAATTGGTCAGCCACAGCCGGTCACCCGCCAGCACCGGGCCAAACCACGTATAGGGATTGTTGCGCTTCTTCTCGTTCTTGAACGCCCGCAACTGGCTGATCCAGCGCACCTTGCCATTGGCGCGGGACAGGCAGACGACGCGCGCGTCATCGGTCACCGCGAAGATCCATTCGCCCGCGATCCACGGCGTCGAGATACCGGCGAGATTCTGTTCCCACAGCCGCTGCCCGGTGGCGATCTCCAGCGCGACCATGCGACCGCCCTGCCCGATCGCATAGACACGGCCATCCTCGATCACCGGATCGGCGTCGATGTCCGCGAGGCTGGATACCGAGGTGGTGATCGAGGTGCGCGACAGCGCATCCTGCCACAGCGTCCGGCCATTTTCGTAACGATAGGCGTTCAACTCGCCGCTGGAAAACCCGGCGACGATCGTCCCGGCGCTGGCCGCAGGGGCCGCGACACCGAAGACGCCCTGCGTCTCCAGGCTCGCGCTCATCGTCCAGACGACCTTGCCGTTGGTCTGATCCAGCGCATAGATCTGATTGTCCTGGCTGAGGACATAGACCTGCCCATTGGCGACCGTCGGCGCCCCGCGGAGCGGGCCGCCCGGCTTGGCCCGCCACAATATCGCGCCATCCGCCGCGTTCACCGCGACGACATCGCCCAGCCCGTCGGTGGCATAGACCTTGGCATCGTCGTAGCTAGCGCCCCCACCGAACCGCGCACTGCGGTTTTCGTCGCTGTCCGACAACGACTTCGACCACAATTTCGCGCCGGTATCGGCGGTGAAGGCATGGAGTGTCGCATCCACATCGACGGCGAACAGCTTGTTGTCCGCCACCACCGGCGCGGCAGCGAGCCGCGCGCGATTGTCGCCGCCGTCGATCCGCGCGGTCCATTGCCGCCGCGGACTGGCGCCGACCAACAAATGCCCCATGGATTTGGCGGCATTGCCGCCCGGCTGGCTCCAGGAATCATTGGCGACCGCGGTCGGCAACAGCACCTGGACGTTGGCGATCGCCTTGTCGACCTCGGCCGGATTCTCGGACATCAGGATCGGCACGCGCTGGCCTACGGTCGGCGTTTTCTTCGGCGCGCCCTTGAACACGCCGCACCCGCCCAGCCCCACCAGCGCGGCAAGCGCTAGGCCGGTCGCGAACCGAGTTTTCATTGCTTCGTCAATTCCTTGTTGGCGCTGGGAACGATGTTCCCGGCGGGTGCCACTCCCATGGAGCCGGCCATCTGAACCGCACGTTGACGCAGCGTGGCGGGCACGTCGCTGTCGGCGGCGATCCGCGACAGCATCTGCCCGGCGAGATCGCGCCGCCCCTGACGCAGATAGGCGATCGCGGTCAGCTCGCCCGCACTGCCCAGCCAGGGATTGCCCGCCACCGCCAGCGGGCGCATCCGTTCCACCACGACCTCAGGCTTCAGCGTGTCGAATTCCGCGTTGGTCTGCCGGATCAGCGCCAGATCGCGGAACGGCTGCGCTAGCGATCCGTCATTGGCGACGCTGGCGAACTTGGCCGCGGCCCCCTTCAGGTCGTTCTTCTGCAACAGAAGATCCGCCTGGGTGAAGATTGCGAGCGCGCGATAGCCGTCACGCTTCGATTGCGCGAGCTGCGCCAGTGGCGCCGAGGCCCCCTTGGTATCGCCCGCCTGCAGATCGTCATACGCCTTCTGCAGCTGTTCGCCCTCGCGCCCGGCCATTTCCTCGTTGCGATGCTGCCAGTAGAGGAACCCGCCGAAGGCAACGAGCACCAGGACGATCGCGGCGATGATCCAGCGCCAGTAATGACGCCAGATGTGCAGCGCCTGATCACGCCGCAACTCGTCGTCGACTTCACGCAGGAACGCTTCGTTGCTCTGGGGCGTCAGGGCCACCGATCACTCCGGATCAAAAAGGGGATGGGACGGGAGCGACGCGATGTAGCCGTCCCGGCGACGAAACGAAAGAGCCGCGACACGAAAGAACCGCGCCGCGAGCGATAGCCCCGCGGCTCAGTCGCGCGGGGCGTACACCTGATCGGCCGTCGGGAACGACCGTTCGCGCACCTCGGCGGCATAGGCGCGCACGCTGTCGCCGACGAACCCCGCCATATCGGCGTAGCGTTTCACGAAGCGCGGGACACGCTCGAACAGGCCCAGCATATCTTCCGCCACCAGCACCTGCCCGTCGCACCGCGCCGAGGCACCGATCCCGATCGTCGGCACGTCGATCGAATCGGTGATCGCGATCGCGATCGTCTCCACCACGCCCTCGATCACCACCGCGAAGGCGCCCGCCGCCGCCACGGCGCGGGCATCGCCGATGATCTTGTCCGCCTCTTCTTGGCTGCGGCCGCGCGCGCCATAGCCGCCGAGCGCATTCACCGCCTGCGGCGTCAGCCCGACATGGCCCATCACCGGGATACCCCGCTCGGACAGGAACGCGACAGTCGGCGCCATCGCCACCCCGCCCTCCAGCTTGACCGCCGCCGCGCCGGTTTCCTTGAGCAGATAGGCGGCGCTCTCGAACGCCTGTTGCGGCGACGCCTCGTAGCTGCCGAACGGCATGTCGATCACCACCACCGCGTGATAGCTGCCGCGCACCACCGCCGCGCCATGCGCCGCCATCATCGCCAGCGTCACCGGCACCGTCGAGGGCAGGCCGTAGATCACCTGGCCCAGGCTGTCGCCGACCAGCAGCAGATCGCAATGCGGGTCCATCAACTGCGCCATCCGCACCGTATACGCGGTCAGCATCACCAATGGCTCGCCCTGCCCCTTCGTCAACGCCGCCTTGCGCTGGCGCACCGCCGGCACGGTCAATCGCTTCATTGGTGCGGCGACGGGGTTGGCGCGGCTGGTGGCGGTGTCGATCGTGAAGGTCGTGGACATGAGGCGGTGGTACCCCGTCGCGCTCATCCGATCCATCCCCGCCGGCGCGCCATGTGGGACAAGCGGAGCGCCAACGCCGCGACCGCCAGGATGATCAACGGGAAATAGATCACCCAGACGCCCTTCACCGCGATGATATCGCTGGTCGCGAACAACCAGCCGAACTGGATCATTACCGCCACCAGCGACACCGTCAGCAACGGGATCGCCATCAGCGATCCCGCGAGCAGCGCCAGCCCGCCCAGCAACGCGCAGCCGGTCGCGACCGCATAATCCGCCATGTACCAGACCGGCAGCCCCGTGAAGAGCGCACGATCATAGTCGCTCGCGGGCCCCATGGCGTCCTCGCCCAGCCGGAACTGCTGCACGCATGCATAGACCCCCATGATCGCCCACAATGTGAACACGATCACCAGCGATTTGTACCACCACGGTCCGCGCATCCTGCCCCTCCCCATTCGTCGGACAGCCTAGGCCGGCACACCGCCCGCGAACAAGGCGGCATAACGATCCGGCGTGAAACCCACCTCGATCCCCCCGTCATGCGCCAGCACGGGGCGCCGGATCATCGATGGCTGCGCGATCATCAACGCGCGCGCCTTGGCGGCGTCCAGCCCGGCCCGCTCCGCTTCCGGCAGCTTGCGAAAGGTGGTGCCGGAGCGGTTGAGCAGCGCCTCCCACCCCCTCGCCTCGATCCAGCGATCGAGATGTGCCGGGTCGACGCCCGCCTTTTTATAGTCGTGGAACGTGTAGGCGACACCATGCGCGTCGAGCCACGCACGCGCCTTCTTCATCGTGTCGCAATTGGGGATGCCGTACAGAATGATCGCCATGTCATCGCCTTGCCGCTGCGGTGAAACTCGTCGTCGCCATAGCGTTTCGATCAGGCGTCGCGAAATAGCGGGCTCGCGCGATCGGATCGGGCTGTTCGGATAGAACAACGCCGTCGCCGCGACGCCGGGTCGAGACTGATCGAACGGCCGGAAGGCGCGGCAGGGATCAGCGCGGCGCGACCCCGGCGACCAGCAGGTCCACCATCTGCTCCGCCACCTGTTGCGCGCTGAGCGGCCCGTCAGCCGCGAACCAGCGGGCGGGCCAGTTCAGCGCGCCCGCCAGGGTAAACGCCAGCAGTCGCGTATCGGCTGGCGCGACCGAGCCGTCGGCGATGCCCGCAACGATCAGATCGCGTAGCGCGCTGTCGATCTCCCGCTTCAATGCCCGGAACCGCGTGGCACTTTCCGGTGACAGCGCCTCGTCGCCGGTTCGGATGACGCAGCGGCCGAAATCGTCCATGTTGATCCGCGCATAACGGATAAGGAAGTCGCGCAACCGGTCGATACCGCGCCCGGGCCGCGCGGACGCGATCGCCGCCGCCTCGCGCAATTGATCCAGACCGATCAGGACGCACTCCAGAAGCACCTGATCCTTGTTGCCCAGATAGTGATAGATCGTCGGCTTCGACACGCCGAGGCTGGCCGCGACCTCGTCCAGCGACGTGTCGTGAAAGCCCCGCTCGTTGAACATGCGCACCGCCGCGAGCAGCAGCGCCTCACGCTTGGCGGCACGGTTCGCCTGCCGCTGCGCACGGTCCGGAAAGGGCGAGGTCGGCGACAAGGGATCGGCCGGGGATGCCATACCCCAAGTTGACATGCGACCGATCGGAATGCAATCTACTCGTGAGTAGATAATGGTCGGATCCGTACATGATTCTTTCGGATGTGCAGCGCGCGATACGCGACACAGTGCGCGAAATGGCGCAGGAACAGATCCGTCCGCACAGCGCGCGCTTCGCGGAGGATGGGGGTTATCCCCGGCAGTTGTTCGAGGATCTGGCGCAGCTTGGCCTGATGGGCATGACCGCGCCCGAGCATGCCGGGGGCGCCGCCGCCGATTACGTCTCCTACGCCCTGGCGCTGATCGAGATCGCCGCGGCGGACGGCGCGCTGTCGACGATCGTGTCGATCCAGAATTCGATCATGGTCTCGGGTATCCTGAAGGACGGCACCCCCGCGCAACAGGCGCGCTGGCTGCCCGAGCTCACCTCGGGCCGGATGATCGGCGCGTTCGCGCTGACGGAAAGCGATGCCGGATCGGATGCCGCCGCGATCCGTACTACCGCGACGCGGGTCGATGGCGGATGGCGGCTGAACGGCGCCAAACAGTTCATCACCTCGGGCCGGATCGCCGGGGTGGCGATGGTGATCGCCGTCACCGATCCGGCCGCTGGGCGGAAGGGCATTTCCGCGTTCCTCGTTCCCACCGACACGCCCGGTTATATCGTCGACAAGGTGGAGCATAAGCTGGGCCAGACCGCGTCCGACACCTGTGCGCTGCGGTTCGAGGATTGCTTCGTTCCCGAAGAGTCGCTGCTGGGTGAGGAAGGGCGCGGCTATGCGATCGCGCTCGCCAATCTG
>NZ_JBELIE010000113.1:0-10962 GCF_042091075.1 Sphingomonas sp.
CCGGACCGGAGTGAAGCTCTACTCCCAATCCAACGCTCCCTTCTTCCATGCGTAAACGAGGCCGAGGGCGAGTTCGGCGATAAAGATCATCATGCTGATCCAAGCGGTCCAGCCGAGCGAGAATACGCTGACTGCCCAGGGATACAGGAACGCCGCCTCGAGATCGAAGATGATGAACAGAATGGCGACGAGATAGAAACGCACGTCGAACTGCGATCGGCTGTCCTCGAATGCGGGGAAGCCGCACTCATATTCGGATAGCTTCTCCGGCGTCGGTTTCGCGGCGCCCGTCAGCTTGGCAACGAGCATCGGCAGAAACACAAATGCCGACGACAATGCCAGCGCGACTCCCACGAACAGGAGGATGGGAAGATATTGCGACAGATCGACCACTATGGCTCTCTCTCGGGGGCTCTCGGGCTTCTCTCGCAAGTGCGAGAGGAACGGTGGACCTCTAGACCCGCGCCCCCGGAGGGGCAAGGCCACCAAGGCGTGAGAATGAATCGCAGGAAGCGCGAAAAAGGTCCCAGACCGGCGCCCCCCGCCCCGGCCTGGGCGCGCCTGTTGAAGCGCCTATCGCCCGCCGCTAGCGCAGCGACTGCGCCACCATCTTGTGCAGCTTGGAATGCATCGCGTCATTGGCGGCGAGATACTCGTTCCGCTCAAAGGCGCGATCGCCGCCACGGAAGTCGGTGACGAAGCCGCCCGCTTCCTTGACGAGCAGGTAGCCGGCCGCAACGTCCCAGATCTTCAGGTCGCTTTCCCAATAGCCGTCGAACCGCCCCGCGGCGACCCAGGCGAGATCGAGTGCCGCCGAACCGAGCCGACGGATGCCCGCGACCTGTGGTGCGACCGCCCCGAAGATGCGCGTCCATTGCACGAAATCGCCATGGCCCATGAACGGTATGCCGGTGGCGATCAGCGCCTCGGACGGTTCGCGCCGTGACGATACGCGCAGGCGCTGGTCCTGCAACCACGCGCCCCGGCCTTTCTCCGCCCAGAAACTTTCGTCCGTCAGCGGCTGATAGACCAGCGCCGTGGTGATCTCGCGCTTGCCGCTGGGCAGCGGCTCCTCGACCGCGATCGAAATCGCGAAATGCGGGATGCCGTGGAGGAAGTTCGAGGTGCCGTCGAGCGGATCGACGATGAAGCGCGGCTTGTTCGGGTCGCCCTCGACCGTGCCGCGCTCCTCCATCACGAAGCCCCAGTCGGGGCGCGCCTTGGAAAGTTCCTCGAACAACGTCTGTTCGCAGCGCTGGTCAGCCTGGCTGACGAAATCCGCCGGCCCCTTGCGGCTGACCTGCAGATGCTGGACTTCGTTGAAATCACGCCGCAGGCGCGGCGCCGCCTTGCGCGCGGCGCGCTCGATGACCGTGAACAGGCCCGAATGGGATGGCATTTCTTATCTCCCCCCTCCCCATCAGGGAGGAGCCACAATCAGCGATGATCAGTCCGCGCGGCGAACGTAGGTCTGCTCGTACACATCGACCACGATCCGCGTGCCGCTTGCGATATGCGGGGGGACCATGACGCGCACGCCGTTGTCGAGAACGGCCGGCTTGTAGCTGGACGAAGCCGTCTGCCCCTTCACCACCGCATCGGCCTCGACGATCGTCGCCTCGATCGTATCGGGCAGCTGCACGCTGATGGCTTCCTCGTCATAGAGTTCCATCACCACGTCCATGCCGTCCTGCAGGAACGCGGCGGCATCGCCCAGCAGGTCGCGCGGCAACGTCACCTGATCGTAGGTTTCCTTGTCCATGAAGACCAGGCCATCGCCCTCGGCGAACAGGAACTGGAAATCCTTGGTATCGAGGCGCACGCGCTCGACCGTCTCCGCCGAGCGGAAGCGGACGTTGTTCTTGCGGCCGTCGCGCAGGTTCTTGAGTTCGACCTGCATATAGGCGCCGCCCTTGCCGGGTTGCGTATGCTGGATCTTCACCGCGCGCCAGATGCCGCCTTCGTATTCGATGATGTTGCCGGGACGGATGTCCACGCCGCTGATCTTCATGGGGCTTCGCCTATGGAAAAGAGCTGGGCCGTGTGGGACATTGCGTCCCCCCACGGCCGGGTGGCGGCGACTTAGCGACTGGTGCGCGATCCGGCAAGCAGCGGATAGGGATTCACCGGCTGCCCCTGCCACCATCGATCGCCGGGCGCGACGCGATTGACCGCGAAGTGCAGGTGTGGTGCGGCGGCATCGGCATTGCCGGTCGCCCCCACCGCCGCGATCGGTTCGCCCGCTCGCACCGCCTGCCCCTCACTCAGCCCGCGACGATAGCCGAGCAGGTGCGCGTAATAATACAGCGTCCGCCGATCGAGGCTGCGCTGATAGATCGTCAGCCCGCCATCATGGCTGAGGAACAGCTTCTCGATCCGACCGGGCGCGGCGGCGCGGACGATCGTGCCCTGCGGCGCCATGATATCGATCGCCCGATGCGTTCGCGTGCCACCGCCGCGCTCCTGTTCGTAGTCATCGCTAAGCGCAGTGCGCGGCACACCTGCCACCGGGACCAGCAAACGCTCGGGCGCGCCGGGAGCTTCGGAAGGGGGAAGCTCATCGCGCGGCTCGCCAGTCACAAGAGCCGGCTCACGTGACGCGCCGCCAAACGACACGAGGCTAAGAAAGCCGATCGTCGCCAGCAGGATGATTGCAAGGATCGACCAGCCGAGCCGCGTCATGTCATGCCTGGAACAACACCGGCGTTCCGCCTTTGACCATCAGCGCAACCCGCGCCGCGTCCCAATTGGTGAGGCGGACGCAGCCGTTCGATTCGGCGCGGCCGATCTGCTGCGGCTCGCTGGTGCCATGGATGCCGTAATGTTCCTTGCTAAGGTCGATCCACACCACGCCGACCGGGTTATTGGGGCCGGGGGGAATGATCTGCGCCTGCTTGTCGTCGCTCACCCCCTTCAGGATCTTGGGGTTCATCTTCCAGTCCGGATTGGGCGAGACGTGCAGCACTTTCCAGTCGCCGAGCGGCAGGGGATCGCGCGAGGACCCGATCGTAGCGGTATATTGCGCGATGACGCGGCCGTTGCCGTCCAGCGCGCGCAGGACGCCGTCGGACTTGTCGACCACGATCTTGGCGGCCACCGGAACCTTAGCCTCGACGTTCAGCGCCGCGAGCGTGGCCCGCCACGCCGGGGTCGCATCGGACGGATAGGCGCGCGACGACGGAAAGGTATTCGGGACGGTGATCGTCGTGCCCGGCCCGATGTTCGTCACACCGGGGTTCAGTTCGGCGAGCACCGCTGGCGTGGTGTGGAAGCGTTCCGCCAATTTCTCCAGGGGGCGCTTGTAATACATCCCAGGCAGTTTCGCCTGCTCGGCATAATCCTTTGATATAACCGGGGTGTACGGGCCGCGCAGCGCATCCCGGTCAAGCGTGACCGCGATGGTCGGGCGAAGGCCCCGCCACCCGGCCAGCGCCTGCATCGTCGCGCGGTCGGGCTGCCCCGTCACCGTCAGGCCACGGCTTTCCTGGAACCCTTTCAATGCGTTGATCAGCGATGCTCCGCTGCGCCCGTCGATGATGCCCGGGCCGAAACCGATCCGGTCGAGCGTCACCTGCAAACGCATCACCGCCGGATCCATCGGAGGAGCACCCGGCTGGCCCGGCGCGGCGGCGGTAAGGGTCAGGGCGACAATCGCGGCAATACGCTTCACGGGCACCTCATGCATATCGGTGCCGTAACAACGCGCCTGCGCGCCTCCGGGTCCGCGCCCCGCCGGTGCCGGCGGCCGCGCCCTGCCGTCAGCGCCGCAGGAGCGCGTCGAATGCCTTCATCGCCGCCACTTCGTCCCCGTTCCATACCGCGCCTGACACCGCGATGAAGTCCGCCCCGGCGTCGATCAGCGGCGCGGCATTGGCCGGCGTGATCCCCCCGATCGCGACACAGGGCAGTTCGAACACCGCCGACCACCACGACAGGATCACCGGCTCGGGATGGTGCTGCACCGTCTTGGTGGTGGTCGGGTAGAAGCTGCCGAACGCGACATAGTCCGCGCCCGCCTCCCCCGCCTCCATCGCAAGGTGGCGGCTGTCGTGGCAGGTCACGCCGATCTGCGCCGCCGGGCCAAGGGCCGCGCGCGCCTCGCGCGGGTCGCCATCGTCCTGCCCCAGATGGACACCGTCGGCGCCCAGCCGCTTCGCCAGGCTGATGCTGTCGTTGATGATGAACGCCACGTCGCGGTCAGCGCAGATCCGCTGCAACGGCTCCGCGAGCCGAGCCGCGCTATGCTGGTCGATGTCCTTGAGGCGCAACTGGAACGCCGCCGCCGGCGCGATATCGAGCGCGCGCGCGAGACGCTCGGGAAAGGCGCCGCTCACGTCTAGCGGGGAGATCAGGTAAAGCTGGCAGGGTGGCCGGCGATCGTCGCGCTGGAACGAGGCAGCGAAATCGGGGTCGAGCGGGCCGAGCGGGTCTTCGATCATCCACCGCGCCTAGCCGCTCCGGCGCGGCGACGGAAGTTCGTTGTTCCCCCTGCCCTGCGCCCGCATGTGGCGTGCAGGGTGGACCGATCCCGTCATCCCGGCGCCGGGCCGGATGACGGGATCGGCCGACAGCCTTATTCCTGGCCCTTGTAAATCGCGATCAGCTTCTCCAGCATCGCCAGCGCCTCGCCGCGCTCGCGCTGGAAGGTGTTGCGACCGATGATCGAGCCGTTGCCGCCACCATCGCGAATGTCGCGCGCATCCTGGTAGACCGCATCGGCCCCCTTGGCCGCGCCGCCCGAGAACACGACGATGCGGCGGCCGGCGAAGCTCGACTGAACCACGTGGCGCACACGATCGGCCTGTGCCGACCAGTCGCTGCCCTCATAGGCCTTTTTGGCGTCCTTCTGCTCGATATGCGCGGAGGGCAGCTTCACCTTGATGATATGCGCTCCCAGCAGCGCCGCCATGTGCGCCGCATAGGCGCCGACGTCGAGCGCCAACTCGCCGTCCTTGCTGAGGTTGCCACCGCGCGGGTAGCTCCAGATCACGGTGGCGAGGCCGGCGGCGGCGGCTTCCTCACGAAGTTCGCGGATCTGCTCCATCGCGGCGAAGATATCGTCCGAGCCCGGATAGATCGTGAAGCCGATCGCCGCGCAGCCGAGCCGCAGCGCATCCTCGACGCTGCCGGTCTGCGCCTGCGCGATCGACGTCGCCCAGCTGTTCGAGCTGTTGACCTTCAGGATCGTCGGGATCTGCCCCGCGAACGTGTCCGCCCCCGCTTCGAGCATCCCCAGCGGCGCGGCATAGGCCGACAGGCCGGCGTCGATCGCGAGCTGATAGTGGTAATGCGGGTCATAGGCCGGCGGGTTGACCGCGAAGCTGCGGGCCGGGCCATGTTCGAAACCCTGATCCACCGGCAGGATGATCAGCTTGCCGGTGCCCCCCAATTTGCCCTGCATCAGGATGCGGGCCAGATTGGCCTTCACCGCAGGGCTGGTCGCCTCGTACTTGTCGAGAATGGCCTTTACAGTCGGCGTCATGATCTTCCCCTACGTGTTTGATTAAAGTGCCAGCCAGCGGCGCAATGCCTGATCGACCTGCTCCATGCGGGTCGCCGAGGCATGGCCGATCACCTTGACGATCCGATGACGGCGGATGCTGGTGATGCGATCCACCTGCACCTCGCATTCAACCGGCAGGCCGGTATGTTCCTGCGGTGAGATGGCGACGCGAAACAGCGCTTCGCCGCCGACGATCGTGGTCAGCGGGCAGACGGTGATCGTCGCATGGGTTTCGTTGAACAGGTCGGCCTGGACGACCACGCAAGCGCGCTCGCCCGGATCCCCGGCATCCGGCCCGACCACCAGAACGATCGCGCCATGCGTAATCGCGGGCGGCGTATCGGCGCGCGGACGCTCGACCGGACGCGGTGCGGCGGTCACTTCCACGCCGCATCCTCCCGCTCGGTCTGCTCCCAAAAGGCATAGTCGCTCGCCGGATCGCGGCGGGAGGCGCGCGTCGACTGGCGACGCGCCTCGCGGCGGAACGCCTCGTCATGCAGCTCGACGTAACGGCGGACCGCCTCACGCGCGATGTCGCTTTTGCTACGCCCTTGCGTGCGCGCGACCGCGGCGAGCCGTTCCTCCAATTCCGTGTCGAGCCTGACGCCGAGCACCCTGACCTCCGTTAAACGTGTTTAACGATAGACGGGGTGCCCGCCAAGATCAAGCCGATGCACTGCCCCAAAGCGGTACGGACTGAAGCGACGGAGGCCGAAAATCTGAACGGGAACAGTGCGATCGCCCGCCCCCCCACACGATCCGCGACGGCCGCCGGTCAGCGCGCGAGCGCGGCGACCCCCGGCAGTTCGCGCCCCTCCATCCATTCCAGGAAAGCGCCGCCGGCGGTGGATACGAAGGTGAAGGCATCCCCCACGCCCGCCTGGTTGAGCGCGGCGACGGTATCGCCCCCGCCGGCGACCGAGGTAAGGCTGCCCTCCTTGGTCAGCGCGGCGGCGGTGCGTGCCAGCGCGACGGTGGCGGCGTCGAACGGCGGTGTTTCGAACGCGCCCATCGGCCCGTTCCATACCAGCGTCCGGCAATTCTTCAGCACATCGCCAAGCGCCTCGACCGCGGCCGGTCCGACGTCGAGGATCATCTCGTCGGCGGCGACTTCGTGAACGTTGACGGTGCGCGTCGGCGGATTGGGCCTGAACTCCGTCGCGGTGACGACGTCATATGGCAGATGCACGGTGCAATGCGCGCGATCCGCCGCGTCGAGGATCTCCTCGGCGGTGCCGGTCAGCTCATGTTCGCACAGGCTCTTCCCCACCGAGACGCCGCGCGCCGCGAGGAAGGTGTTGGCCATCCCGCCGCCGATGATGAGATGATCGACCCGCGATACCAGATGCTTGAGAACGTCGAGCTTGGTCGACACCTTGGCACCGCCGACCACCGCCGCGACGGGATGTTGCGGCTCGCCCAGCGCCTTTTGAAGCGCGTCGAGTTCCGCTTCCATCGCGCGACCGGCGAATGCCGGCAGCACATACGCCAGCCCCTCGGTCGAGGCATGTGCGCGATGCGCGGCGGAAAAGGCATCGTTGACGTAGAGATCGCCGAGCGCGGCGAAACGATCGATCGTCTCGCGATCGTTCTTCTCCTCGCCCGCGAAGAAGCGCGTATTCTCCAGCACCGCGATCTCGCCGGGCTGCATCGCCGCCACGGCCTCGGTCGCGACATCCCAATCGACGAAGCGCACCGGCCGGCCGAGCACCGACTCATACGGCTTGACGATCGGGGACAGTGACATTTCCGGGTTACGCTGCCCCTTCGGGCGGCCGAAATGGGCGAGCACGAGGACGATCGCGCCCTTGTCCGCCAGTTCGGCGACGGTCGCCACCGTGGCGCGCAATCGTGTGTCGTCAGTGACCACGCCATCGCTCAGCGGGACGTTCAAGTCCTCGCGCACCAGCACCCGGCGGCCGTGGATGTCACCGATATCATCGAGCGTACGGAAAGCCTTGGTCATGGTTCCTCGATCCTGATTGTATCACCGATGGCGATCCAGCCACCTGTCACCACCCGCGCGCACGCGCCGCCGCGCCAGTCGGGCGTCAGCGCCGCCTTCAATCCCGCTGCCAACGCCTCCATCCGCTCGCACGGATCGGTTTCGCGCGTGATGGCCAGCACGACATCGCTGCCGATCCGCAGCCGGACATCCACCGCCTGTGGCAGATCCATGCCATCGACCAGCAGATTGGCACGACGCTCCTGCCAGGCGATGGTATGCCCCACCTCCCGCATCGCTGCGTCCCAGTCGGCCCGCTCGATCAACGTCACCTGCCGTCGGTACGGTCCACGCTTCATCGCGCCGCGAAAATCGCCGTGGATGCCACCGGCCGGCGTCACCTCGACGCGGTCGACCAGCTCCATCGGCGCTTTCGGGAACGCATGGCGAGCGATGCCAAGAAGGACGCCGCTCATGCCCCCACCGCCACCCCGGCGCAGGCCGGGGTCTCTCCGCAACGAAGAGATGCCAGCCCCCGCCGGCATGACGGCGGAATCATCACCCCAGCTTCGCCATCGCGGTCGCGGTATCGACCATGCGGTTCGAGAAACCCCATTCATTGTCGTACCAGCTGACGACGCGCACCAGCTTGCCGTCCAGCACCGCGGTTTCCAGGCTGTCGACGGTCGACGAGAACGGCGTGTGGACGATGTCGATCGAAACCAGCGGTTCGTCGGAATATTCCAGCACGCCCTTCATCGGCCCCTCGGCGGCGGCCTTCAGCAGGGCATTCACCTCTTCCCGGGTCGTGTCGCGCTTGGGGGTGAAGGTCAGGTCGACCAGGCTGCCATCCGGCGTCGGCACGCGCACCGCCGAACCGTCCAGCTTGCCCTTCAGTTCGGGCAGCACCTCGCCCACCGCGCGCGCCGCGCCGGTGGTGGTCGGGATCATGCTCATCGCCGCGGCGCGAGCACGGCGCAGATCCGGGTGGATCTGGTCGAGGATCTTCTGATCGTTGGTATAAGCGTGGATCGTCGTCATCAGGCCGCGTTCGATCCCGATCGAATCGTTCAGCACCTTGGCCACCGGCGCGAGGCAATTGGTGGTGCACGATGCATTCGACACGATCGTATGCCCGGCCTCCAGCTTCTCGTGGTTGACGCCATAGACGACCGTCAGATCGACACCCTTCGCCGGGGCGGAGATCAGCACCTTCTTGGCGCCGGCGTCGATATGCTTCTGCGCGCTGGCGCGATCGGTGAAGAAGCCGGTGCACTCCAGCACCAGGTCGACCCCCAGTTCCTTGTGCGGCAGGTTCGCCGGATCGCGCTCCGCGGTGACGCGGATACGCTTGCCGTCGATCACCATATCCTGCCCGTCCGCCTCGACGGTGCCGGCCCATTTGCCGTGAACGCTGTCGCGGCTGAACAGCCAGGCGTTCGATTTGGTGTCGGCGAGGTCGTTGATCGTCACCAACTCCAGCTCGCTGTCGCGTTCCAGCAGCGCGCGCGCCACCAGCCGGCCGATCCGCCCGAAGCCGTTGATCGCTACCTTGGTCATCGTCACTCCTCGCCCCAATTCGACATGTGCGCGGTCTTTGCGCAGTTGCGAAGGCGTCCGTCAACCGCCCGACTGCGCCCGCTGGCGGACCGATGTGTCCCGTAAGCGAGCGCGCGCGGTGCGATCCCCGGCCCGCCTTGTCGCCCATCGTGAGGTTGCCGATCGCAATGCCCTTGTCGCCATCCTCCCGCGATCCTATCGCCACCGATATGGACAACCCCGCGATCGTCAGGCTTGACGCCGCCATCACCCGTGTCGAACGCGTGATCGACGGCCGTCGCGCCGCCGCTGCCGAACTGGAACGCCGTCACGCAAAGTTGAAGGCGACGATGGCCGAGGCGGTCGCCGCCCTCGACGAGATCATCGCCAACAAGGGCGGCAGCGGGGACCCGCCCGCGCGGGACGCTGGCGCAAAGGCGGGGCGCCGCTGATGACGTGGGTGCATCTGCGGATCGGCGACTCCACGCATGAGATCGCCTGTCGCGACGGCGGCGAAGCGCGGCTGATGCAGGCGGCGGCACTGATCGACGAACGCTGGAACGATGCGCGTCGCGCCGCCGGGGCTGGCGGTGCGAATCGCGCAATGCTGCTCGCGGCGCTGATGGTGGCCGACGCGCTGATCGACGAGCGCGCCAAACCGCCGCCCGAAACACCCGAAGGCGTGGCGCTCGACCGGCTGTCGCAACGGCTGGAAGCGCTGGCGGATGCCCTTGAGAAGCTGCCGCCCGTCGCTTAGATAGGTCGGCGGCGGGTTCTGCCCGGTACGAGCCTAGAACTATCCCTGAGGCTATTCATCATCCATGGGGGTTGTCCCTGCGCGGATCCTGGTCCGACGTATATGATCCCCACCTGACGTACTGGGCGTCAGTGGATACTCCGGCCAACGGCCATGGCGGTCCCGCCACCCGCTCCTTCTTCCCTTTTCCCCTGGCCCGGCACGGCCCCAGCATCGGCAGAGCGCGCGACATGACAGACAAGAAGACCCTGCGTGGTACCTTGCGCGCCGCGCGCGATACCTTCGTCGCCGGCGCGCATCTGCCGGTCTCGGTGGATGCCGCGTTCGAATCGCTGCTCGCGCCGGGGCGGATCGTCGCCAGCTATCGCCCGGTCGGTTCGGAGGCGGACCCGGCGCCGCTGGAGCGCGCCGCACAGGCACTTGGCTGCCGCCTCGCGCTCCCCCATGTCATCGATCGCTCGACCCCGTTGCGCTTCCTGCGCTGGCATCCCGACGCCGAGCTGGTCGCAGGCCCTTTCGGGCTGCGCCAGCCGCTCGACGACGGGGACGATGTCGTCCCCGATATCGTGTTGACGCCGCTGGTCGGTTTCGACCGCAGGCTCAACCGGCTAGGCCAGGGTGCCGGTCATTACGATCGGGCCTTTGCGGCCTTCCCCGCCGCGCAACGGATCGGGGTGGCCTGGAGCGTGCAGGAAGTCGCCGCCATCGTGCCGGATCCGTGGGATGTGCCGCTGCACGCGATCGCGACCGAGCGTGAATGGATCGCGGCATGACGCCCTCGTGGCGCAAGCCGGTCGGGATGCTGATCATCCTTGCGCTGATCGCGGTGTGGTGCGTTGCGATCGCATCCCTGTCGGCGACGATCGGACGCTGGCCGGGAATCGCGCAACTGCTGTTCTACGTCGTTACCGGGATCATCTGGATCACGCCGCTGAAGCCGCTGTTGCGCTGGATGGAAACCGGGCGCTGGCGCTGACGCATCTGGCAAAGCGACGTCCCGGAAGGGCGGATATGCGAGTGACCGGAAATGGCGCGAGTGACGGGGCTCGAACCCGCGACCTCCGGCGTGACAGGCCGGCGCTCTAACCAACTGAGCTACACCCGCGTGTTCGGCACGCGGCGCAATGCGCTATGCTTGTCTCGGCAAATCATACCATTCCGGGAAGGAATGGCGCGAGTGACGGGGCTCGAACCCGCGACCTCCGGCGTGACAGGCCG
>NZ_JBELIE010000114.1:0-10736 GCF_042091075.1 Sphingomonas sp.
ACCACCGTCTGGCCCGAATTGACGACGATCCGCCAGCCCATCGCCGCCATGGCGCGCGAGGCGGTGGACCTGCTCGTTTCCGCGGTCCGCCGGCAGAATCTCCCCCCGATCGGGGAGCGTCACCGCGTCGTCGATTTCGCGTTGATCCGGCGTCAGTCCGATGCCGCGCCGCGCCGCCGTCCACGTCAAAGCGGCTTGACCTGAACTCGCTTTAAGGTAGCGTTACCAGAATGGGGGGCGTACTCGCGACAGACGATGCGCCGGGGGAGGAATCGAGTGTCGGTAACCGCGCAGGATGCGACCGGGGTCGCGAAGATCAATCATGGCTTCATCGCCGCCATTGTCGTCGTGGCGACGATCGGCGGCTTCATGTTCGGCTACGATTCGGGCGTCATCAACGGTACGCAGAAGGGGCTGGAGTCAGCGTTCGCGCTTGGGCGGCTCGGCATCGGGGTGAACGTCGGTGCCATTCTGGTCGGTTCGGCGATCGGCGCCTTCGTCGCGGGGCGGCTCGCCGATGCGATCGGCCGGCGTCGGGTGATGATGCTGGCGGCGGTGCTGTTCCTCGTCTCGGCGCTGCTGGCAGGGGCGGCGGGAGGTTCATTCGTCTTCATCGTCGCACGCATCATCGGCGGCCTGGGGGTGGGCGCGGCAAGCGTGATCTCGCCCGTCTATATCTCAGAGGTCACACCGGCCTCGATCCGCGGGCGACTGTCCAGCGTCCAGCAGGTCATGATCATCACCGGGCTGACCGGCGCCTTCCTCGTCAATTTCCTCGTCGCGCGCTACGCGGGCGGCTCGACGGCGAGCTTCTGGCTGGGTTTCCCGGCGTGGCGCTGGATGTTCTGGCTGCAGGCGGCGCCTGCGGCGATCTACCTTCTGGCGCTCCTCGTCATTCCGGAAAGCCCGCGCTTTCTGGTCGCCAAGGGGCGCGAGGCGGAAGCGCATGCCGTGCTGTCGCGCCTGTTCAGCAGCGTCGAGGCGGACCGCAAGGTCGCTGACATCCGCGGTTCGCTGTCGAGCGATCACCGGCCGCGGCTCGCCGATCTCCGGGATCGCGTGACCGGCCGGATCCGCCCGATCCTCTGGACGGGTATCGGCCTTGCGGTGTTCCAGCAGCTCGTCGGGATCAATGTCGTCTTTTATTATGGTGCGGTGCTGTGGGAGGCGGTCGGCTTTACCGAGGACAACGCGCTCCAGATCAACATCCTGTCGGGCGTGCTGTCGATCGCGGCCTGTCTGTTCACCATCGCGACGGTGGATCGCATCGGCCGCAAGCCGCTGCTGCTGGTCGGTTCGGCGGGCATGGCGGTGACGCTGGCGACGGTCGCCTGGGCATTCTCGACCGCGGTCACCGATGCGGCGGGAGCGGTCAGCCTTCCGGGCGGCAACGGCCTCGTCGCGCTGATCGCGGCCAACCTTTACGTGATCTTCTTCAACGCCAGCTGGGGCCCGGTGATGTGGGTCATGCTGGGCGAGATGTTCCCCAACCAGATCCGCGGTTCGGGCCTGGCGGTATCGGGATTCGCGCAATGGATCGCCAACGCGGCGATCTCCGTGAGCTTCCCGGCGCTGGCCGTCGCGCCAGGCCTCGCGACGACCTATTTCGGCTATGCGTTCTTCGCGGCGATATCCTTCTTCTTCGTCGCGGCGATGGTGAACGAGACGCGCGGGCGCGAGCTGGAAGACATGGCGGGCTGATGTCCAGAACGCCGGACGGCGCCGGGGTCGTCCTTGCCGCCGGCGATTACCGGCTGCATCTCGATCCGGCGGGGGGCGGCGCGGTCACCGGCTTCGAGTGGCAAGGGGCCGCGCTGTTCCACCCGCGTCGTGGACCCGGGATTCTGGAGCAGGCGTGCTTCCCGTTGGTTCCCTTTTCCAACCGTATCGCCTTCGGCCGGTTCTCCTTCGAGGGCGAGGCGATTGCGCTGGCGCCCAATTTCCCCGGCAGCGATCACCCGCACACGTTGCACGGGTTTGGCTGGCAGGCGCCGTGGCGGATCGCCGAGCAGGACGGTGCCGCCTGCCGCCTGATCCACGATCATGATGCCGGCGCATGGCCGTGGTCGTACCGGGCCGAGCAGCAGCTGACGTTATCGCCGGGCGGGCTGACGCATGTGCTGCGCATACAGAATCGGGCCGATCGAGCGATGCCGGCGGGCCTTGGCCTGCATCCCTATTTTCCCCGCACGCCGCGCACGTTGCTGCGCGCGCGTCATCGCGGCGAGTGGCAGACGGGCGACGACGGCCTGCCGCTCAGCCTGACCCGCGCGGCACGTGACGTCGACTGGTGGCAGGGCGCACCGGTGGGAAGCCGGTCGGTCGATACCGTCTATGAGGAACGCAGCGGGCCGATCGAGATCGTCTGGCCCGATCGTGGGATCACGCTTGCGATCGCGCCGTCTTCGGCGCTTCGTCACACGGTGATCTATTGCCCCGCCGACGCTGACTTCTTCTGCGTTGAGCCGGTGACCCATGCCACCGACGCGCTCAACCGCATGCCGCTCACGGGGGACGTGGTGCGGCTCGCTCCGGGGCGGTGGCTGGAGGTCGGGGTGACCTATCGAGCGATGCCCTCGCCGGCCGATCCGGGTTGCTGACCGGCGGGATCCGCCCGGCCGTATCGGCGCGAGCGTCACTGCCGACCGTGGTTTGGTAGCGGTCAATTGCGTGTCAGGCATTTGCTTCTCGGAAGCGATCGATCCTGTCGCGCGGTCGACAGTCACGACGTCTTGCGCAGCCATGAAGCTTTTGGGTCCAAACCAAGACATAGCGTGGGTGGGAGCCTCCGATATCGTAACAGCATGGGCCGTGAATCTTTTCGGCTTGCGTATCGCGAAAAGAAAATGTTACCGATAACGAAAGCGTCGATAAGGCGCGTCACAGGGGAGGGTTCGATGCGGATGCGCGTCTTCAATATGTTTGCAGGTTCCTCGATCGCGGCATTGATCGCCGCCGGTGCGGCATCCGCCCAGACGGCACCGGGCGCTGCTCCCGGCGCGCAGCCCGCCGATACCGTGGGAACCGCTCAGGCCGATCTCTCGCAACCCGGCGGCTCCACGCCAGCGGCTTCGCAGGCGGGGCCGGCGAACGCGCCTGTGACCGACGCGACCGAGAACGCGGAGCAGGACATCGTCGTCACCGGCGTCCGCGCCAGCCTGGATCGCGCGATCAGCATCAAGCGCAATTCGTCGGGCGTGGTCGACGCGATCTCGGCGGAGGATATCGGCAAGTTTCCCGACACCAATCTGGCTGAGTCGCTCCAGCGCGTGACCGGCGTTTCCATCGACCGCGTCAACGGTGAGGGGTCGCAGGTCACCGTCCGCGGCTTCGGCCCCGGCTTCAATCTGGTGACCCTCAATGGCCGCACGCTGCCCGCCGCCAGCGTCGGCGCCATCGGCGCGGACGATAATGCGGACTTCGCGTCGGGCACGTCCCGGTCGTTCGATTTCGCCAATCTCGCCTCGGAGGGCGTCAACACGCTGGAGGTCTACAAGACCGGCCGCGCGGCGATCCCGTCGGGGGGCATCGGTGCGTCGATCAACGTTGTGACGCGGCGCCCGCTGGAGGCGCGCGAAGATGGGTTCAGCGGCACGCTGGGCGCAAAGGCGCTATACGATACCAGCGCCGACCTGCGGCTCGACAAGAAATCGTCGGTGACGCCGGAGGTGTCCGGGCTGGGCAGCTGGTCCAACGCCGATCGCACGATCGGCGTGTCCATCTTCGGCAGCTATCAGAAGCGCAACTTCACCACGCGCGGCGCGACCGTCGCTTACTGGAATATCCGCACCTACGACCAATTCCGCGATACGGGCAACGGCTTCGTCAACGGGCAGACCCGCATCTCCGGCGCCCCCGCGACGGGCAGCACGTTGGTGTCGGTGCCGAACGACAGCAGCTATTTCTATTCGGAAGGCACGCGCGAGCGGATCAACGGAGCCGCGACGTTGCAGTTCAAGCCGATGGACAACGTCACCCTGACCGCCGACGCGCTGTTCGCGCAAAACCGTCAGCGCGACATCCGTACCAACCAGGGCAATTGGTTCAACCGCCCCTTCGCGCAGGTGACCTTCTCCCCGAACCCGGTGGTCGCCACGACCGATTTCCTGCAGGAGAACATCGCCGGCGTGAAGGACGCCGGCTTCGCGCAGCAGGACCGCGCGGTCAAAAACCGGCTGCAGGATTACGGCGGCAACATGAAGTGGGAGCTGACCGACCGGCTGACGCTGTCGATCGACGGCCATTACGGAAAGTCGGAAAGCCTGCCCGACAACCCCAACGGCAATAGCTCGAACATCACGACGATCGCCGCGCCGGTGGTGGCCGCGCAGAGCGCCGATTACACGGGCTATATCCCGGTGCAGTCGATCACGATCAACGACAGCCTGCGCGGGAACGGCAACGGTGTGCTCGACATCGGTGACGTCGGCACCCAGCAATCGCGCTATATCCGATCCTCGCAGTCGCAGTCGCTCAAGGAGATCCGGGCCGATCTGGGCTGGCAGCTGGACGATGCCGGCAGCCGGCTCGACTTCGGTGGCGACATGCGCAACTCGCGCATGCTCCAGCGGTCCGACTCCTTCCAGCAGGTGCTGGGCGACTGGGGCGTGGCCAATCCGGGCGATATCCAGCGAGTGGCACCGGGAGCGTTGCAGACGTTCTGCCTGACCTGCCAGTTCCGCAAATTCGACGCCGGCGCGACGGGGCCGTCGCTGATCGCCTTCCGCGGCGTCGCCACCGATCTCATCAACGCGCTGTCGCCTTTCTATGCGGCGCGCGGCAACCAGCCGTTCAGCACCGGGCAGGCGAACAATGCGGTGCGCGAAAAGGTCTATGCCGTCTACGGCCAGCTGACGTGGAAGGGCGAACTCGCCGGGCGTTCCGCCTCGCTGGTCACCGGCCTGCGGTATGAGAAGACCGACGTGTTCTCCTCCTCGGTGGTGGCGGTGCCGTCGGCGGTCGTCTGGTCGGCGGACAACGACTTCACGCTCACGGTGTCGAACCAGCGGCAGTTGGTGACGCAAACGGGCAGCTATACGAACCTGCTGCCGTCGATGGACTTCCAGATCGAGGCCGCGCACAACCTGATCGGTCGCTTCTCGATCAGCCGCACCATCGCCCGGCCCGATTTCGGCAACCTGTTCTCGGCCAGTTCGGTCGGCATCCCGCCGCGCGCCACGGCCGTGGGCGGCACCGCGCCGGGCTCGACGGGGAACGCCGACCTGGCGCCGCTGATCTCCGACAACATCGATGCCTCGATCGAATGGTATTACAAGCCGTCCAGCTATGTGTCGTTCGGCGTGTTCGACAAGCGGGTGCAGAACTTCATCGGCACTGGCCAGACCAGCCAGAACCTGTTCGGTCTGCGCGATCCGGCATCGGGGGCGGCGGGCACCCGTTCGGGGACGGCGCTGGCGGCGCTGCGCGGGATCGGCGCCGATGTGAGCGACGTGAACCTGTTCACGCTGACCGCGCTGTTGCAGCAGACCGGCAACATCCAGTCGGCGCTCCAGCAGTTCCAGGCGAACTTCCGCAACGGCGCGCTCAGCCAGACCTTCATCGACCAGACGCTGGCCGCGTCGGACATCATCGCCAACGCCAACGACCCACTGTATCAATTCTCGGTCACTCGCCCTATCAACAACCGTGAGGGCAAGATCCACGGGTTCGAGGCCGCGGTGCAGCACTTCTTTGGCGAAACCGGCGTGGGCATCGCCGCCGCCTACACCTATGTTCGAGGGGATGTGGGCGTCGATGTGGGCGCCGACCCGACCGTCGACCAGTTCGCGCTGCTGGGGCTCAGCGACACCGCCAACGCCACGCTGATTTACGACAAATACGGCATCTCGGCCCGGCTGGCGTACAATTGGCGCGACCGGTTCCTGCAAGCCACCAACCGCGGCGTCGATCGCAACCCGGTGTTCATCGCTCCCTTCGGTCAGCTCGATGCGAATATCAGTTACGACATCTCGCCGCGTCTCTCGATCTCGTTCGAGGGGATTAACCTGACGCAAAGCAGCATCCGCGCTTATGGCCGTGACGAAAGCAACCTGTGGTACGCGCAGGAACTCGATCGGCGTTTTCTGTTCGGAATACGCACGCGGTTCTGACGGAGGGCGATGGCGATGACGACGGCGCTGCTGAACAATGTTGACCATGGCGGATTGCGCGTTGCGATCCGCCATGGCGCGGCCTTCGGTGACGCCGTCAATCAGATGCTGTTGCTGCCGACCGAATTCCTGGAAGCACAGCGAGAATTCCCGATCCTGTTTCGCCGGTCGGCGGAAGGCTGGGCGGCGGTGGCGCTGCTCGGCTTTGACCAGGACGAAAATTTGTTTCTGGGCGAGGCGGGATGGTCCAGCCGCTACGTCCCCGCCGTCCAGCGGCGCGGGCCTTGCCTGATCGGTCGTGACGAGGCGGGCGAGCCCAAGGTTCGGATCGCGCTGGACGATCCCCGCGTCGGCGACGGGGCGGGGCACCCGCTGTTCCTGCCCCATGGCGGCGAGGCGCCCTATCTGGGGCATGTTCGCCAGGCGTTGGCGCAGCTTCACGCCGGCACCGAGGCCTCGCCCGCAATGTTCGCCGCGTTCGAGGCCGCCGGGCTGCTCGACGAGGTGCGGCTCGACGTGGAAGTCGACGCCGAGCGCCGCTATGAAATCGAGGGTTACTGGACGATCGGCGCGCCGACACTTGCCGCGCTGGACGGCGACACTTTGGCGCGGCTCAACGCGGACGGCTATCTCGCGCTCGCCTTCGCGGTGGTCGCGTCGCTCGGCAATGTCGAGCGGCTGATCGAGCTCAAGCGCATGCGGATGCCCGCGTGACCGATCGTGGGATCGCCGTCACCACCCGGCGCACGGCAGAGGTGGAAGGCGCCGCCGTCGATCCGCAAGCGCTCGCCGCCGCCGGCGTGCCTGTCATCCTGCGTGGCGCGGTGCGTGACTGGCCGCTGGTGCGGGCGGGAATGGATGCTCCGCATGCCGCGCTGGCACGTCTGGCGACGTTGGATGATGGCCATCAGGTGACCCGCTACGTCGCCCCGGCCGAGGCGCACGGCCGGTTCTTTTACAACGAGGCGCTCACCGGCTTCAACTTCACCGCCGAGCGGGTGTCGCTCGCGCGGCACCTGGCCGATGTCGAGGCGGAGGCCGCATCGCCGGCGCCGCGCGCGCTGTACGTCGGATCGACCGACATCGATCAGTTCCTGCCGCGCCTGCGGGGGGAGAACGATCTCCACGCCGATTTTGGCGGCGGCGACCCGACCGTCAGCATCTGGATCGGCAATCGCACGGTTGCCGCGACCCATTATGATGCGTCGGACAATCTCGCCTGTTGCGTGCTCGGCCGTCGCCGCTTCACGCTGTTCCCGCCCGATCAGGCGGCAAACCTGTATCCCGGGCCGCTCGCGCCGACGCCGGGGGGACAGGTCGTCAGCATGGTCGATCCTGCCGCCCCCGATCTGGGCCGGCATCCCCGCTTCGCCGCGGCCCTCGCTGCGGCGCAGGTCGCTGAACTGGAGCCGGGGGACGTGCTCTTCTATCCGGCGCTGTGGTGGCATCAGGTAGAGGCGCTCGATGACGCCAACGTGATGATCAACTATTGGTGGAGCCGGTCCGCGCCCTGGTCCGATCCGCCAATGGCCGCGTTGCTTCATGCGATGCTGTCACTGCGGGACCGGCCGGCGGCGGAGAAGGCGTCCTGGCGGGCGCTGTTCGATCATTATGTGTTCGGCGACCCGCGGGCGACCTGCGATCATCTGCCGCCGCACGCGCGCGGCGCGCTTGCCCCGCTCGACGAGGTCGGCGCCCGGCGGCTGCGCGCCGAGATTGCCGAGCGACTTAACCGATGAGCGGCACCGACACTGGGCGCGGTACGATCCGCCGGGTCGTGATCGCGGGCGGCGGCACCGCGGGGTGGATCGCCGCCGCGGCGCTGGCGCGCAATCTGGGGCCGCTACTCGAGATCGTCCTGGTCGAGTCCGAGGAGATCGGGACGATCGGCGTCGGCGAGGCGACCATCCCGACGGCGGTAACGTTCCACAAGCTGGCCGGGATCGACGAACAGGCGTTCATGCGGGCGACTGGCGCCACGTTCAAGCTGGGGATCGCCTTCGAGGATTGGGCGCGGCCCGGCGACCGGTATCTCCATTCCTTTGGACGGATGGGTCACACGACCTGGATGGGCGATTTCCAGCACTTCTGGCTGGAGGCGCGCGCGCAGGGCGTGGCGTTGCCGATCGGTGCCTACAGCCTTGAGACACAGGCCGCCGAGCAGGGTCGCTTCGCGCTCGGCGACGGCGGTGTGGATGGCTATGCCTATCATCTCGATGCCGGCCGCTACGCGACTTTCCTGCGCGACCTTGCCGAGCGCGAGGGGGTCGAGCGGATCGCGGGCACGATCGGCACGGTGGAGCGCGACAGCGGCAGCGGCGATATCGCCGCACTGCTGCTGGCGGACGGCCGGCGCATCGCCGGGGACCTGTTCATCGATTGCACCGGCTTTCGCGCGCTGCTGATCGGCGCGGCGCTCGGCGTCGGGTTTGAGGATTGGTCGCGCTGGCTGCCGACCGATAGTGCGCTGGCGGTGCAGACGCGCAGTGTCCAGCCGCCGCTACCTTATACCCGCGCCGTGGCGCACGAAGCGGGCTGGCAGTGGCGTATCCCGCTCCAGCACCGGGTCGGCAACGGGATCGTCTTTGCCTCGGCGTTCATGGACGAGCGCGCGGGCCGCGAACGGTTGCTGGGATCGATCGATGGCGAGCCGCTCGGCGAACCGCGCTTGATTCGCTATCGTACCGGGCGGCGTGAGGCGGTGTGGGCGCGCAATTGCGTGGCGCTCGGCCTGTCGTCCGGCTTCGTCGAGCCGCTCGAATCGACCAGCATCCACCTCATCATGGCGGGCGTCACCCGACTGGTTCAGGCGTTCCCGTTCGACGGCATCAGCGAGGCGGCCGTGCGCCGCTACAATGACGAGGCGCGGGCGGAGCTGGAGGGGATCCGCGATTTCGTGGTGCTCCACTATAAGGCGACCGAGCGCGGCGACACGCCGTTCTGGCGCCATTGTCGCGATATGCCGGTTCCCGATACGCTCGCCGCGCGCATCGCGCTGTTCCGGGAAGGCGCGCACGCATTCCAGCGCGGCGAGGACTTGTTCCGCGTCGACAGCTGGGTGCAGGTGTTGTTGGGGCAGCGGATCGAGCCCGAGGCGTGGCATCGCCTCGCCCGCCTGCTTCGGCCAGGCCAGCTCGGCCGCGTGCTCGCCGATCGGGCGAACACGATCGCCGCCGCCGTCGCGCGGATGCCGACCCATCAACAGTTCATCGACCGATATTGCGCCGCGTCGGACGTGTCGGCCGCCGTTACTGCCCCTGCTCCCGTAAGGATCTGATCCATGCCCGTGATGCGACCCACCCGTCACCTCCTGAACACGCTGATGCTCGGCGTCGCGACCATGGCCCCGTCGATGGCGGGTGCGCAAACCTACAAGGATCCCGAGGCCCCGGTGGAAAAGCGCGCCGCGGATCTCGTGTCGCGCATGACGCTGGACGAGAAGGCGCGGCAGATGCAGAACGCCGCGCCGGCGATCCCGCGACTGGACCTGCCCGCCTACGACTGGTGGAACGAGGGGCTGCACGGCCTGGCGCGCGCGGGCGAGGCAACGGTGTTCCCGCAGGCCATCGGCATGGCCGCGACCTGGGACAAGGACCTGCTGAAGGCCGAAGGGCGGGTGATCGGCACCGAGGCTCGCGCGCGCTACAACCAGGCGCAGCGTGAGGGGAATGTCGACCGCTATTTCGGGCTGACGATCTGGTCGCCCAACATCAACATCTTCCGTGATCCGCGCTGGGGCCGCGGGCAGGAGACGCTGGGAGAGGACCCGTATCTGACCGGCGTTCTCGGCACCGAGTTCGTCAAGGGCATGCAGGGTGACGACCCGCGGTACTTTCTGGCGATCGCGACACCCAAGCATTTCGCGGTGCATAGCGGGCCGGAGCCGCTGCGCCACGGCTTCAACGTCGACGTAGCGCCGCGCGATCTCGCCGAAACCTATCTCCCCGCATTTCGCCGGTCGATCGTGGAAGGCAAGGCGCAATCGCTGATGTGCGCGTACAATGCCGTCAACGGCTCGCCCGCCTGCGGCAGCACGATGTTGTTGCACGACATTCTGCGCGGGGCGTGGGGGTTCAAAGGCTTCGTCACATCCGACTGTGGCGCGATCGATGACTTCGTCGCCGGCCACAAGACCCAGAAGAATTGGGAGGAGGCGTCTGCCGTCTCGATCAAGGCAGGCACCGATACCGGCTGCAACTTTCGCGACGAGTATCTGGCGATCCCGAAGGCGGTCAAGGACGGGCTGCTGTCGGAACGTGACGTCGACACCGCGATGGTCCGCTTGATGTCCGCGCGCATCCGTCTGGGCATGCTCGATCCCGCCGCACGGGTGCCCTACGCCGCGATCCCCTATGCCGAGAACCACAGCGCCGCGAACCGCGAAGTGGCGCTGCGCGCCGCGCGTGAATCGATCGTCCTACTCAAGAACGACGGCGTGTTGCCCGTTGCCGCCACCGCGCGTCGCGTGCTGGTGGTGGGGCCAGCCGCCGCCAGCCACGAGGCGCTGAACGGCAATTACAAGGGCACCGCCGTCGACCAGATGCTCCCCGTCGACGGGATCGCCGCCGCGCGGGGCGCCGATCGCGTCCGCTTCGCGCAAGGATCGCCCTTTATCGAGCAGGTCGC
>NZ_JBELIE010000115.1:0-10763 GCF_042091075.1 Sphingomonas sp.
AGGCGACCGCCGCCCCCGCACCGATCGCAATCGCCTTCAGCGACCGTCGCAGCTCTCGAAAATCGAACAGCGCCAGGCTGAAACCGAAACCGAGGATCGGGTTCATCAACGGCGAAATCAGCATCGCGCCGATCACGACGGCGGGCGACGACAGCAACAGCCCCAGCACCGCGATCCCGGCCGACATCATCGTCATGAAGGCGAAGCGCGGGCTCCAGCCGCTTTCCTCGGTCACCCGCGCCAGCACAGCCTGGTGATCGACGCGCCCGACGACGGATCGACGCCACCAGCGATACAGCGCGATGCGACCCAGGCGCCCCGACGAGGCGGGCCGATCCTCTGCGGCGGTCGATGTCATGGGCGGCCAGCCCCCTTCCGCGGCGTCAGCTTTCGGCCGGGGCGCCAACCGCCACCGCCGTCAGACAGATCATACCAACCACCACGAAGCCCACCCGATGCCGCCAGTCGCCGATGCCGTGCCTGGTCGCGACCGCGAAGGCGAGCACGCATTGCAGCGCATAGAACAACGCGAACGCACGCGACGACAGCGCCACCACCTCGAACGGATCGGTCAGCCACACGACCGCGACCGCGAGCAGACCCGCCAGCGCGAAGGCGAGCGGCACGCTGATGTGCCGGCGGGACACCTCGTTGACCAGCCCACCCGCGCCGATCGAATCCGCGACCGCCGCGCTCAACTGGCTGGAGACCGCGCCGGCCAGCACGAAGATCCCCAGTGCGGGCGCGATCAGCTCCATGATGTCGAGAATGCCGGCAACGCCCTCGGTCTGCGCGGCGCGCGACAGGAACGGCGTCAGCAACGCGATGAACGCCAGATAGATCACCGCCGCGATCCACTGCGCGTGGCGCATCGTCCTGATGCGCAGCGCCGCCGGATATTCATGGCCGAGGTATCGCGATGTTTCGAACCCCTGGACGGTGATGATGAGCCCCAGCAGCATCGGAATGCTCGCCCAGCCGATCCGCGCGGGCGGCAGCGGTTGTGCCGCACCGCCCATGCCCCATGCGATCCCCAGCGCCACCAGCAGGCCGGCGATGATCCCGATCTTGATCGACACCGTTCCGTGCGCGAGGTGCTCCACCTTGCGCAGGTCACCGCCTAGCGCGAGCAACGTCATCGCCGCGATCAGCACCGTGACGACGACATTGGCGACGAGCGGCTGCCACGCGGGATCGACCGCGATCGGCTTCAGGGAGAATTCGGCCAGCAACTTCAGATAATAAGCGACGGATACCGCATAAGCGAGCGCCAGTACCCCCTGTGTCACGCGCGCGGTCCAGGCAATCGGATCGGCGAAGCGTGCCGTCGCCAGATGATCCTCGACGTGGCGGATGTTGAAGCGGATGACCCACCCGGCCGCATAGGCCACCGCCAGCAGCGCCGCCATCGCGACGATCGCGGCACCGCCGAATTCCCGCGCGAGCAACGGGCCGCAGATCAGAAATCCCGATCCGATGATCGACGCCAACGGCGTGACCGTCGCGCGCCAGGCGTCCGATCGGGCGAATGGGCTAAAGGTCAGCAGCGCCGCGACGATGATCGCCACGGCGAGCGCGATGATGACAATCACGATGCTCTCCCTTGCGGCGCAATGACCGGCCGATACGCGCCTCGACACTCAAGATACGGGTGCCGCCTGTCAACACGCTTGAAACCGGCACTTTGATCCCGGATCCCGGCTTGGCGGCCGCCACCGGGATCGGCTAGGCCGTCGCGATGTATCGTGAACGTCGTATCGCCCGCGTGACCATCCTGGGAGGTGGCACCGCCGGCTGGATGACCGCGGCCGCGCTCTCGCGCAGTTTCGGTGACAGCATCTCGATCACGCTGCTGGAATCGGAGGAGATCGGCACCGTCGGCGTCGGCGAAGCGACGATCCCGACGATCCATTGGTTCAACGAGCTGATCGGCCTGAACGAGGCGGATTTCCTGCGTGCCACGAAGGCGACGTTCAAGCTGGGGATCGAGTTCGTCGACTGGACCGCGCCCGGCCAGCGCTATTTTCATCCGTTCGGACAATATGGCGCGGCGCTGCCCGGCGTCGCCTTTCATCACCGCTGGCTGAAGGCGCGCGCCGACGGGCTCGACCTGCCGCTGTCCGCGCTGTCGCTGGCGACGCGGCTCGCGGTGGAAGGACGGTTCGCCAAGCCACAGGGCGACACGCGGTCGATCCTGTCGACCCTGGGCTATGCCTATCATTTCGACGCCGCGCTCTATGCGGCTTATCTGCGAAAGCTCAGCGAGGCGCGCGGCGTTCGGCGGATAGAGGGCAAGCTGCGCGACGTGGAGCGTCATGCCGATAGCGGTTTTGTCACCGCGCTGACGACGGAACGGGGCGAACGGCTCGCCGCTGACCTCTTTATCGACTGTTCCGGCTTTCGCGCGCTGCTGATCGATGGCGCGATGGCCGAGCCGTTTGAGGATTGGTCGCACTGGCTGCCGTGCGATCGCGCCGTTGCGGTGCCGAGCGCGCGCACCGCCGCCACGACGCCCTATACGCGATCGACCGCGCGCGCGGCGGGCTGGCAATGGCGCATCCCGCTGCAGCACCGCACCGGCAACGGCTATGTCTATGCCAGCGCGCAGATCGGCGATGACGAGGCCGCGGCGACGCTGCTCGCCAATCTGGATGGGGAAGCGCTGGCGGCGCCACGCTTCCTGCGGTTCGTCGCGGGGATGCGGCGGCGGCCGTGGCGCGGCAATGTCGTGGCGATCGGGCTCTCCTCCGGCTTTCTCGAACCGCTCGAATCGACCAGCATCCACCTGATTCAGAGCGGCATCGCGAAACTGCTGACGCTGTTTCCCGAGCGTGATTGCGATCCCGCGCTGGCCGATCGCTTCAACCAGCTGTTCGCGCGCGACATGGACGGGATCAAGGATTTCCTGATCCTGCATTATCACGCCACCCCCGGTCGGCAGGACGCGCTGTGGCGACATTGCCAGACCATGTCCCTGCCCCCCACCCTGCAGGCGCGCATCGCACAATATCGCCGCACCGGCCGGCTGATGCTCGATTCCGAGGAATTGTTCCGGGAAGCGAGCTGGCTGGCGGTGCTCGATGGCCAGGGGATCGCGGCGGAGGGCTACAACCCGCTGGCCGACACGCTCGATCCGGCCACCAATCGGGCGCAGGTGCAGCAATTCGCCCAGGTGGTGGCGCGTGCCGCCCCTACGCTGCCGCTGCACGACGAGGCGCTGGCGGCGTTGCTCGAGCCGGCGGCGTGACCGCCCCCGAGATCGTCGCCCGGCGCATCGGCGCGGAACGGCAACCCATTGCGATCGTCGATCACTTCCACCCCGATCCGGACGGCTTGCGAGCCGCCGCCGCCCACGCCGCGTTCGAACCGGGGCGAAACCATTATCCCGGCGTGCGCGCAGCCCTGCCCGATAATTATTTCGCCCGTATCCGGCCGGCGCTGACCACCGTTCTGGCCGGGGTGTTCGCGCATCGTGGCGCGGTGTCGCTGATCGACGCCAGCTTCTCGATGGTGACGTTGCCGCCCGAGCGCCTGTCGCGCACGCAGCGCTTGCCGCATATCGATGCGCTCGCGCCGGATCGGATCGCGCTGGTCCATTATCTCAGCCCGCATGACAGCGACGGCACCGCCTTCTTCCGCCATCGTGCGACCGGGTTCGAGACGATCGATAGCGCGCGCTCGGCACAGTATCTCGCCGCGCTGAACGCGGAAATGGCGGCCCGGGGAGATGCGCCGACGGGCTATATCACCAGCTCGACGCCACTATTTGAACGGATTTCGCAAGTGGACGCACGCTACAATCGCTGCGTCCTCTATCGCAGCGCGCTGCTCCACAGCGGCGCGATCGCGCCGGATGCCGCGCTCAGCGACGATCCGGCGCGCGGTCGACTGACGGTTACCGCTTTCCTGTCGATCGCATGACGCGCGGCGGCTGCACCGCCAGATAGACGGTGCTCCACAATTGCGCGGCATTGGATTCGTCGGCGTCCTGCTGCCCCGCGCCGAAGGGCACCACGCGATAGCCGCCGTCACGATACGCCCATGACCACAGTTCCGAGCTTTGCGTCGCGCGCGTCGCCAGGATCGCCCGCCACAATCGCGCCTGCGCGCGGGTCAGCACCTCCCGCGTCGGCTGAGGCAGGTCACGCCGTGACAGCTGTCGCTCCAGCCCGGCGGCGAACAGCGCCTGCTGCCACGACCATACCACCGCACCGTGATAGGCGGCCGGGGTGAAGCGCCCCTGCGTCGGCGCATCGGCCTGCGCCGCATTGGCCACCAGAAGGCCGATATCGGTCATCAAACCGGCGGGGAACGGCCGCATCGCGGCGGTGACATAGGTGTCGAGGTCCTTGGGCGAAGGATCGGAGAACAGCAGCGCGAAGCCCTCGTCCGAATTGACGATCGGCACCGGCTTGCCCTGTTCGTCGAGCGACAGCGCATGGAAGGTGAGCGACGCCGATCCCAGCGCGGCGACCGCGGGCTGCGCGGGGATGCCCAGGCGGCGCGCATAGTCGCTGATCCGCGGCGCGGCCTGCGCGGCGGGGATCGATACGCGGAACATCGCGGGGGCGCGATCCCGCCATACCTTCGCCATCTCCTCAGCCTGCGACAGAGCGGCGCGATCCTGCGCGGTCATGTGGCCGTCGAGCAAACCGGCCCGCAGCAAACGCGCCGCCGCTTCCAGTGCGGCGGGCACCAACACCGCGTTCACATCATAGGGATAGCGGCCGCGCCCCAGGCCTTCGTTGCTGTCGCGCCACTCGCCGGTCATCCGCCCCTCGCCGATCGCGATCAGCCGCTCGAGGCCCGGCCGCTCCGCAAAGCCGCGCGCGTGGTCAACGACGAAACGCAGGTTGCGCACCAGCGCCGAGCCGGCCGCCTCGCGTCGCCCGGGCACGCCCTCGCTGTCGAGCGACCGCCCGAGGAACCGGCGCGCCGCCCCCGCGTCGGCATGATCGAGCAGGTAGGTCGCCGCCACCGGTGCCAGCATGTAATCGTCGTCGATCATGGCATAATCCAGCACGGCCGCGTCGCCGCTGCCGCCGTGCTGGCGCCGGTCGAGCACCGCGAATTCACCGATGCCTTCCTCATGCGCGACATCGCCGGCACGATCGAGCCGCACCAGCACCGATGCCAGCCCGGCCTCGATCGCCTGCGGCTGCAGCGCTGGCATCAGCAGCCGGACCGACATCAGCGTGTCGCGCCCGAAATAGGTCTGGAACCGCCACGACCCCGCCAGGAATTTCTCGCGATAGCTCAGGAAGCGCAAGGCATCGCGCGCCTCGGGATCGGCGGCGGCGCGCGCGGTCAGCAACTCGCCCGGCGCCAGTCCGGTCAGCGGCGTCTCACCGGTGGCGGCGGTGATGCGCAGGCGGATGCGGCCGTCCGCGCCCGGCAGGATCGTGGTGCCGTCCACGCGGCCGCCCAGCACCTCCAGCTTCAGGTAATAGCCCGGCGCACCGTCCAGCCGGCGGCGATAGCCGGTGATCGTGTTGCCGGTGACGGCGGGGGTGGCCTCCACCTCGTCCGGCAGGCGGCCGATCGACTGGTAATCGCGCAGGAAGCGGATCGACGACAGCACCGTCTTGAGCAGCGTCAGCCGCGGCGCGTCGATGCTGGCCACCGTAACCACGCCGTGCAACTGGCGCCCCGCCGCGCCTTCCGGCTCGGCCATGGTCAGCGGACGCGGCGCCTGTTCCAGCCGCCACATCGCCGGGCGATGCAGTCGCGCGAACCACTGGCCGGCGCCGCTGTTGCCCGCCGGAAACGCGACGAGGATGCGCGGATCGACCCCATTGCGCAGCAGCAGATGCGCCGCGACCGGCCCCTCGCGCACGAAGGCATTGATATTCTGTCCCTCGGTCAGGCGATAGGCGAGGTCAGGGGCAGGCGCCTCGCGCTCCGCCATCGCCATCCCCGCCCCCGTCACCAGCGCTGCGCCCAGCATCATGCGCGCCACTTGCTTCATCGCCATCTCCCGTCGACAAACGGGGCGCCGCGACCGTTGCCGGTCACGACGCCCCCCGATTTTCGTTCTACCCGCCCGGATCAGAAGCGGAAGGTCAGCGATCCACCATAAGTGGGGCCGACGATGCCACGGCCGTAGAAATAACCGTTCTGCACCGACTGCGTCTGTCCCTGGCGCGGATTGCCCTCGGTCAAGCCGACGACATTGAAGATGTTTTCCGCGTTCAGCCCAAGCTGCAACTGGGGCGTGATGTTGAAGTTCACCCCCGCGCTGGTGACACCATAGCTCGGCAGCGCAACCCCGTTGCCCGCATCGGCGAAGATCTTGCCGACGAACTTGTAGCGGCCGTAGATCTCACCCAGCCCGTTGGGCAGTTCGATTGTCGGGGTGACGGTCCACAATTGGGCAGGCGTACGCTCCGGCCGATTGCCCTCATAGCCCGCCTGGCTGGCTCCGTTGATCTGCAGGTCGACCAGCTTGGGATCCTGGAACACGCCCTGGAAGCCGACCGAGAACCACCGCACCGGACGCAGCGAAGCATCGATCTCGATACCCTTCGTCCGCAGATTGGCGTTGATGTTGTCGAGCAGCGTCGGGTTGGTCGGATTGATGAAGTTATAGTTCTGGTTGTCGAAATTGGTGCGGAACACCGTCACCGACCCGCTGAAGATACGCCCGTATTGGTAGCGCACGCCGGCTTCGTACAATTTGATCGCGGTGATCGGATCGACGTTGTTGGTCTGGAAGCCGTCAGCATAGCGCGCATAGATCGCCAGATTCGGCGTGATCAGATAGTTGGCACCGACCGTCCACGCGATCCGGTCCTGCTTGGCGCGGCGCGTGGTGAACTGCCCCGCGAACGTCGGACCGACGGTGCGGATCAATCCGCCCTGCCCGGCCGGCACCACCTGCTGGAAGCCGCCGCCGGCGACCGGCACGATGCCCAGCGCGGGGTTCGCCACGGCGGCGTCGACGCCGTCGAGCGCATAGGCGATGTCCTGCTCCCACCGGATACCGCCGTCGATACGCAGATGATCGCCGAGCGCGATTTCGTCGTTGGCGTACAGCGACAGCGCCTCGTCCTTGCGCTGACGAATGCCATTGCCCCAGTCGCCATAGGATACGAGGCCGCTGTCGGTCAGCGAACCGACGACGTTCGTGCCACCGCTCAACGCGACGATGTCATAGATGTCGCTGTTGTTCTTCACGTCGTTGACGACGCTCGCGGTGGCCGACTGGTTCTGGTCGCGCTTGACGTTGTAATACATCACGCCGGCGGTCAGCGAGTTCTTGATCCCGCCGGTTTCGAATTCCCAGCGCGCGCCGCCGTTGATGCCCAGATCACGTCCGCTTAAGCGATCGTGGTTCAGCGTCGAATATTGCAGAAGGCCGTTGCCGTTGAGCGCGTTGAGCGCCGCGGTGTCGTTGGCGCCGATCACCTGCCCGGTGCGGATGTTGCGGATGCCGAAGCTGGTCGCGGTCGGGAACGCCGCCTGGCCGAGCGCCAGCAGGTTCCGGATCGGCGACGTCGCGCCCGGCGTCAGATAGGTCGTCGCGCTGGCCAGGCCGGCGTTCGGGCTGCCCGTGCCCGGGAAGATGCCGTTGAAGTCATACGAATAATCGATGAAGCGGCCGCGCGCGAACAAGCTGATCGAATCCGACACCGGAATGTCGATGTCGAGCCGGACCTGATCATTGACCGAGCGGATGCCGTTGCGATTCCGGAACGGGCGATAGCCATCGGCCGACACGAAGGTCGATACCGGCACGCGGATCCCGGTGAAGGCGTCGCCGCCGATATTGTCCTTCTGGATGTCGAAGCCGGGAATGCCGGTGATCTCGCCGTCCTGGTAGCGATAGGCGAACGGCGCGTAATATGCCGTCTCCATATCGCCGCGACGGCCCGACAGCCGGATCGAGCCGCCCGAGGGCAGCCGATATTCCAGCGAACCCTTGAGGCGATAGCCCGCATAGTCATACGGGCTGCGACGCACGCCGGGGCTGCTCTGCACATAGCCGCCGAAATTGAAGGCGAGGTTGTCGGCAAGCGGCGCGGAATAATAGAAATCGGCGCGCTTCAGCCCGTAATTATAGCCGGTCAGCCGGACCGCGCCTTCGAACTTGTCGAAGTTCGGGCGCTTGGAGATGAAGTTGATCGTCGCACCGGCGCCGTTGACGGTCAGCACGCCCGACGAACCACCCTTCACCGCTTCCAGCCGGTCGATCGTCAGATCCTGCTGGAAGAAGAAGTCCGCGCCGCCACCGCCGTACAGGATCGGCATGCCGTCCTCTTCCAGCTGCACGAAGCGCTGCCCGCCGCCCAGCAGGCCGCGCACCGAATAATTGTTCGACGCCTCGCCCGCGGTGCCCTCGACGAAGATGCCCGGCACCAATTCCAGCATGTCCGCGGTCGAACGCGGCGCACGGCGATCGATCGCTTCGCGCGTGGCATAGGTGATGTCGGCCGAAGCGGTGATCAGCGGACGGTCGCGGCTGGTCTGGCCGGTAACGACGATATCCTGCAGGGCTTCGCCATTCTCGTCCACCGGGGCCGGGGCGGGTGCCTGGGTTGCGGCGGCGTCGGTGGCGGCGGCCTGTGCCCGGGCAGCTACCGGCATGAACGCGACACTAGCCAACAAGGCAGCTCGCACGCCGCGTGTAACCGTCTTCATCATGTACTCCAACCGTAACGCACACCACCCTGCGCAGGGTGCGGCGCTGATAGGAGCGGGTCCGAACCACCACAACGCCAGAACGCCGCCGAGCGTGCGTTCGCAACATCATGTTGCAGCGTTGCAACAACAGGGGGCGGTCAAGCGTCCAGCGGCGGCGATGGCTGGCTAGTCGGAGGAGCCGGCATTGGGTTGCTCACCAGTCTTCTGCTCACCCAGCCGCCCGGTGCCATGATACGCGCGCTCCGTCTGACCGCCCTGGAAATGATCGCCGTCTTTCCCGCTGTGCGGATTGGGATAGGCGCCCCCCTCACTCTCGCCCCCGCTATGGCGGCGGCTGGCGACCTCGCCATTCTCATCCGGTTCATGCCGGGTGGTGCCATGCCCGTCGGCCTGCATCGGCTGTTTGTCGGTCATGTCGGTATCCTCTTCTGTTCAAGGGCCCAACGACGCTGACCGCGCAAAGGTTCGACCGGGTTACCCGGGCGGCAGCGCGCTGAGCTGCTTCGCCACCAGCGGGGCGACACGGTCGGCGATCCGTGTCACGCCGGCGGCATTGGGATGAACCCCGTCGGTCAGCATCAGCCGCCGGTTGCCCAGCACCCCCGCCAGGATGAAAGGATCGAGCGCGGCATGATGCCGGCGCGCGAGATCGGGCCAGATCGTGTTGAAGCGCCCAGCGAAGTCGGGGCCGAGGTTGGGCGGCGCCATCATGCCGGTCAACAGGACCGGCACCTTGCGGCGGTCGAGTTCGTCGAGCATCGCGGCCATGTTGGCGCGCGTTTCGGCGGGGTCGAGCTGACGCAACACATCGTTCCCGCCCAGCCCCAGCATCACGAGATCGGGCTTCGTCTTCAGCCGGTCGAGCGTATAGGCAAGTCGCCGGCGGCCATCGGCGGTGGTGTCGCCGGAAACGCCCGCATTGATCACGGTCGCGTCGATCCCCTGCCCGCGCAGCCGCGCCTGGATGGCGTCGGGCAGGCTCTGCCCGCGCTGCAGGCCATAGCCTGCGTAAAGGCTGTCTCCGAACGCAAGGATGACGCGGCGGGGCCCGCCCACCGGCACCACCGGCGCCGCGCGCGATGGTGTCGCGGTCGGGCGCTGGCTGGCGGGCGCTGCCTCGTCGGGCGCGGCGCCGCATGCCGACAACAGCATCGCCGCTTGGAGAAGCGCTGCCCCGGCCACATATGGCGTCTTCGTCATCGTCTTGGGGACCCCCGCCCTTATGATCGCCCGTGATATGGTCATCCGCGCTGCGGATGTAAGGCTGACCCTTGGCGGTGCCACCCCGGTCGATATCCTGAAAGGGATCGACCTGCACGTGGCGGAGGGGGAAAGCGTCGCGTTGCTGGGCGCGTCGGGATCGGGCAAATCCTCGCTGATGGCGGTGCTGGCCGGGCTGGAGCGCGCCACCTCGGGGCGGGTCGAGGTGGCGGGCACCGATTTCGGCGCGCTGGACGAAGATGGGCTGGCGATCGCGCGCCGCGGACGGATCGGCATCGTGCTGCAGGCCTTTCACCTGCTGCCGACGATGACCGCGCTGGAGAATGTGGCGGTGCCGATGGAACTGGCGGGCCATGCCGACGCCTTCGCACGCGCTGCGGAGGAGCTGGCGGCGGTGGGCCTGTCGCACCGGCTGCATCACTATCCCGCGCAATTGTCGGGCGGCGAACAGCAGCGGGTGGCGATCGCGCGTGCACTGGGCACGCGGCCACGGATCGTCTTCGCCGACGAACCGACCGGCAACCTCGACACCGCGACCGGCGCGCGCGTGATGGACATGCTGTTCGCGCGACGCGACGCGACCGGTGCGACGCTGATGATCATCACCCCTGATGCCGCGCTCGCCCAGCGCTGCGACCGGATCGTGGAAATGGTCGACGGCCGGATCGCGGCGTGAGCGGCTGGGCGCTCGCATGGCGGCTCGCCCGCCGCGATCTGGCGGTGCGCTTTCGCGGACTGCGCCTGCTGTTGCTGTGCCTGTTCCTCGGCGTCGGCGCGCTGGCGGCAATCGGCAGCCTGGGGGACGCGATCGCGCGCGAGCTGGCGACGCGCGGGCAGGCGCTGCTCGGCGGCGATGTTGAGATGGCGGTATCGCAACGTGTCGCCGAACCGGACGAACT
>NZ_JBELIE010000005.1:0-41326 GCF_042091075.1 Sphingomonas sp.
CGTATACTCACTTTCCAGGCGAGCGCCTTCGACCACTCGGCCACCGCTCCGCATTCCCCGGGGCGTCAGGCCCTAGTGGAGCGCGGCGGATGGTGCAAGCGTCGGTTGTGCGCTTCGCTTCGCCCTGCCCCCTTGGCCCCGTCGCGCACCGGCGGGGATCAGCCGGCGCGAAGCCAGTCGGCGACCTGCGTGGCAACGTCGTTCGCGGCCTGGCTGAGCGCGCTGCCCGCCTGGACCGCGTCGATCGCGGTGACCGGCACCCGCGCCTCGAAGCGGCGCTTCTCGACGGTCTGGCGGCCCGCGCGGGTCAGCGAGGCGTCATAGATCACCACCGCCTGCCGTTGCGTCGCATCGAGGCCGAAGCTCCGCAATTCGCCCGACAGATCGGCACTCGGCTCCGAGAAAGACTGCGCCGCCGACAGCACCACCATATTCGCGCGGGCCGTCAACGTATCCGCCAGCAGGCGCGCAAACAGCCGCGCGGGCGGCTCGGACCATTGCGCGTCCTTCACATAGGCGATCTCGGTCGCGCTCGCCTGCACCGGCACGCGCACGGTGGAGATCGCCTGCGGCACGCTGGGCACCTGTACCACGATCGCCCGCGCGGTCGCCGAGGATTGCACCGCGCCAGGCTGCGGCTGCGCCACGGCGGATAGCGTCAGCAACTGCTTCGGCGGCTTGGCACCGAAGCTGAAACACGCCGCCAGCGGCAGGGACGCGGTAACGACGATCAGGCTCGCGGACATCCGACGCACGGTCATTTCCCCTTATACTCCGGCAGCTTCTGCTGGCCGATCAGCGAACTGGCGCCGCCCTGCTCGACACGTTGCGAAATCGCGGAGAGCGAGCCGGCCGTGACGCGCAGGTCGCGAACCAGCTGGTTGATCTGCGGAATCGTCTGCTTCGAGAAGGTCGTCAGGCCCGGTCGCGCATCGCCGATCGCGGCATTGAGCGTATCAGTGCTCTGCTTGGCGGAGCGGATCGTGTCGTTGAGGTTCGCCAGCGTCGGCTTGACGTCCTGCGTCATCACGCCGTTGGTGGTTTCCGCAAGCTTGCCGATCTGTTCCGCCGCGACCCCGGCCTGCGCGATCGCCACACGGGTTTGCGCCAGCGTCGCCGCGATTTCCGGCCCGCGATCCGCCAGCGCATCGGTCAGGCGGTTGGTATTGTCGAGGATGCCCGCGATCGACGCCTGGTTCTTGTCGCTGAGCATGCCCGTCAGCCGCTCGGTCAGCGTCGACAGCCGCTCCAGCAATTGCGGCGCGGAATTGAGGATCGCGCCGATCCCGCCGGTCTTTGTCGGGATCACGGGCACGCCCAGAGGGCACACGCTTTCGGCATTCTCTTCGGGGCAGGAGACCGGCGGCTGGCCCTTGATCGCGCCATCGAGGCTGACCGTGCTGGTGCCGGTGAAACTGCCCTGGATCGTCGCGGTGGTGCCGCGCAGGATCGGCGTATCGTTATTCACGCTGATGCGGACACGCACATATTGCGGATCGGGTTTCCACAGCGAGATCGTCTTCACCTGTCCCGACGGCACGCCGGAGAAGGTGACCGAGGACCCCTTCGCCAGCCCGTCGACCGCCTGACGAAAGAAAATATCGTACTCACGCTCCTCGTTGCCGCCGATTCGCGCGATCCACACGGTGAAGATCGCGACCATCGCAAGAAGGATCAGCACGACCGCGCCGACGAGGACATGGTTGGATCGCGTTTCCATCAGTCAGCCCCTGAAGCCCTGCGGGCGTTATTGTCGGCAAGGCCGCCCTGGCTCGCCTGCCCGATCGTCGTGGTCATCTCGTCAGCGGCCGCGGCGGCGCGCTGCGTGGCGGCCGTCGGCGCCGCATCGCGGTGCGCCTCCTGCGTCGCCACGGCGGCGCGGCCGCGCGGGCCGTTGAAATATTCCTGGATCCACGGGTGATCCAGCGCCAGCAGTTCCGCGATCGTACCCACCGCGATCACGCGCTTGTCCGCCAGCACCGCCACCCGGTCGCAGATCGCATAAAGCGTATCGAGATCGTGCGTGATCAGGAAGACGGTCAGCCCCAGCGTTTTCTGCAGCGACGCGGTCAGTTCATCGAACGCCGCCGCGCCGATCGGGTCGAGGCCAGCGGTCGGCTCGTCGAGGAACAGCAGGTCGGGATCCAGCGCCAGCGCACGCGCCAGCCCGGCGCGCTTCTTCATGCCGCCGGACAGTTCGGCCGGAAACTTCGGCCCCGCGTCTGACGGCAGCCCGGTCATCACCACCTTGTAGGAGGCGATTTCGTCGAGCAGCGAGAGATTGAGGTCGGGATAGAATTCGCGCAGCGGCACCTGCACATTCTCCGCCACCGTCAGCGTCGAGAACAGCGCGCCACCCTGGAACAGCACGCCCCAGCGTTTGCGGATGTCGACCGTCTCGGTCTCACTGCGGTCAAGCGTCGGCTCCCCGAACACCTCGACCTCGCCCGCGTCCGGTGATTGCAGCCCGATGATCGAGCGCATCAGCACCGACTTGCCCGTACCCGAGCCGCCGACCACGCCAAGGATCTCGCCGCGACGCACCTCCAGATCGAGGTTGTCATGGATCACCTGATCGCCAAAGCTGTTGCGCAGGCCGCGAACGCGGATCACGGGCCCGTCGTCGCGATCATCCTGTCGCTGATGTGCCGGCATCACAACCAACCGATCTGTTCGAAGAAGACCGCGAAGAAGGCATCGATGACGATCACCATGAAGATCGCCTGCACCACCGCCGCCGTCGTCTTCAAGCCGACCTGTTCCGCGTCGCCCTTCACCTGCATTCCCTGGAAACATCCCGCGATCGCGATCATCGCGCCGAAGACCGGCGCCTTGATCAAACCGACGAACAGATCGGTGATCGGCACCACCTCGCGGATGCGGGCCACATAGGCGACGGGCGGGATATCGAGCGAAATCCAGCACAGCAGCCCGCCGCCGATGATCGCGATGACCGACGAATAGAAGCCGAGCAGCGGCATCAACACGATCGCGGCGATCGTGCGGGGCAGCACCAGTGCCTCCATCGGCGATACGCCGATCGTCCGCATCGCGTCGATTTCCTCGGTCAACTGCATCGTGCCGAGTTGCGCCGCAAAGGCGGAGCCGGAGCGACCCGCGACCATGATCGCGGTCATCAGCACGCCCAGTTCACGCAAGGTGAGGCGGCCCACCAGATTGATCGTGAACGCCTCCGCGCCGAACTGCCGCAACTGCACCGCGCCCTGTTGCGCGATGACGATGCCGATCAGGAAGCTCATCAGCCCGATGATGCCCAGCGCGGACACGCCCACCACCTCGAACCGTTGCACCGTCGCGTTGAAGCGAAACCGCTTGGGGTGCCGGATCACCGCGCCGAACGCGATCAGCGTGGCGCCGAGGAAACCGAGCAGGCCAATTGCGGTCCGCGCCGAATGCATCGTCGCGTCGCCGATCTCCCCCAGCACCCGGCGGAAGGACGAGCGTGACGGCGGGCGCATCTGCACCGGCTGGTCCGCCGCGACGACCTGATCGAGCAGATGCTGTGCATCGCCCGTCAGCCCGGTAATGTCCGCCCGGTGCTGGCGAGCGAAGCGGTGGATCACCCAGGCGCCGATCGTGTCGATTCGCTCGATACCGGACAGGTCGAGCGATGCGACCTCCCCTCCCTCGCGATCCAGACGCTCGGGCACGTCGCCCAGCCGGGCCAGCGACATGTCGCCGGAAAAGCGCAGCACCCGCCCCGCCCCGTCCGAATCCTCACGATAGTCGGCTGCCGCACTCATCCAGCGATCCATGCGGCGACTGTCATGAGAGGGCAAGCGCTCCGCGACCCAAATCGTTCCGCGCGCGCATTGACTGCCGGTGCCGCGCCCGCGCGCCGCGGGCTCACAGCGCCACATCGACAATATGGATCGCCACCCCGACCAGCCCGCCGACCAGCGTGCCGTTAATGCGGATATATTGCAGGTCCTTGCCGACCGCATTCTCCAGCCGGTGCGTCACTGTGTCGGTATCCCAGCCCCGCACCGTTTCCGACACCAATCGCACGATCGCGTCGCCGTAATCGGCCGCCGCCCCCACCGCGGCGCGGCGGACGAAACGATTGATCGTGCGCGCCAGCCGGGGATCGTCCTGCAAGGTGATGCCCAGCTGGCGCAGCGCCTCGCCCAATTTGCCGCGCATCAGTTTTTCCGGATCACGCGCGGCCCGCAGCATCGCGACACGCGCCTGTTCCCACAGCCCGTTGATCCAGTCCTGCATGGCCGGATTCTCGAGCAGCTCGATCTTCACCCGTTCCACCCGGGCGCGCACCGCCGCGTCATGTTGAAGCTGCTGCGCCAGCGATCGCAACCCCTCCTCCACCTTCTGGCGCAACGGATGCTCGTGGTTCTCCGCCATCTCCGCCACCAGCCGGTCGAGACCCTGGATGATCTTGTTCGCGAGCGTTTCGTCCAGCCCTGTCCAGCGCAGGATCGAACCCGCGCGATCGTGCACCATCGCGCGGACGAGATGATCGTTGGCGGCCAGCGCGTCGCGCGCCCACCGCGCCGCATGATCGATCACCGGCCGATGGCGATCCTCCGCCACCGCCGCCTCAAGCGCGCGCCCCAGCATCGGCGACAGTTCGGTTTCGCGTACACGGGTCACCAGCATCGCCCGCACCATCCCGCCCAGACGCTCCTGATCGAGCGCCTGCAACACCTCCTGCGCGAGCCGCGAGGTGCCGCGCGCCAGCCGCCCGCCTGCCGCGCCCTGCGGCTGCGTCAGCCAGCGCCCCGCGGCGGCGGCGATATCCATCCGCCCCATCCGCCGTGCCACCACCGCCGGGGTCAGGAAATATTCGCGGAGGAACTGCGCGAGCTGATCGCCGATCCGGTCCTTGTTGCGCGGGATAATCGCGGTGTGCGGGATCGGCAGATGCAGCGGATGGCGGAACAGCGCGGTCACCGCGAACCAGTCCGCCAGCCCGCCGACCATCGCCGCCTCCGCGAAGGCGCGGACGACATCCCATGCCGGGTGACGCTCGGCGAGCAGCCGCGCCACCAGAAAGGTCGCCGCCATCGCCAGCAGCAGCCCCGTCGCTACCCGCCGCATCCGCACCAGCGCGGCCGGCGGAGGTGCCACGGCGCGGGCAGAAGGACGGATCGCAACGTTCATCGGCAGGACAATCCGCGATCCGTTCGAATGTTCAAGTCGTTTGGCGTACCAACCGAAAGGAAACCCGCCCGCCGACCGGCGCCTATTCCGCCGGATCGACCCCTTCGTCGCGGAAGCCGATCCGGCCGTGTGGTGCGCCGATCGCGCCGGCGGGGGCGTGATGCTCGATCACGCCTTGCTCGTCCCCGGGGCGATAGGTCAACAGGCGGCGACCCAGCCACGGCCCCAGCCGCCGCTCGACCCCGATCGCAAGCGAGAAGCACGCCGGCACGATCAGCAGCGTCAGGAGCGTCGACACGGACAGGCCGCCGATCACGACGATGCCCATCGGCGCCCGCCACGCCCCGTCCCCGGAGAGCGACAGCGCGGTCGGCACCATGCCGGCGACCATCGCCACCGTCGTCATCACGATCGGCTGCGCGCGCTTGTGCCCGGCGTCAATGATCGCGGCGCGCGGGGTCACCCCCGCCGCCATCTCCTCCAGCGCGAAGTCGATCAACAGAATCGAATTCTTGGCGACGATGCCCAGCAGCATCAGCAAGCCGATGAACACCGGCATCGACAGCGGATCGCCGACGACCAGCAGCGCGAGCAGCCCGCCGAGCGGCGCCAGCAGAAGCGACCCCATGTTGACCAACGGCGGCAGCAACCGGCGATAGAGCAGTACCAGTACCGAGAAGACGAGGAAGACGCCCGCGATCACCGCGAAGACGAAGTTGACGAGCATTTCCATCTGCCACTTCGCCTGGCCGACGTTCAGCTCCTGCACCCCGATCGGCAGCTTCTGCATCACCGGAAGCCGCTTGATCTGCTTCATCACGTTGCTCGTGACGATGCCGGGGGCAAGATCCGCCCCGACCGTCAACTGGCGCTGCTGATTGATGCGCGTGATCTTGGTCGGGCCGGAGCCGAAACCGATCTGCGCGACGAGACTGAGCGGCACCGAGCCGCCCGCCTGTGTCGCCACCGGCAGGTTCAGGATCGTATCCAGCCGCGAGCGCGAGCTTTCCGCCAGCGCGACGCGAATCGGCACCTGCCGGTCCGAAAGCGAGAAACGCGCGCTGTTCTGATCGAGATCGCCCAGCGTCGCGATGCGGATCGCGTTCGACAGCGCCGATGTGGTTACCCCCAATTGCGCGGCGAGGTCGAGCCGCGGCTTGATGATGATCTCCGGCCGGTTGAGATCGCCGGCGATCCGGGGCGCGAGCAATCCGGGCACCTTCGCCATCTGGCCGACCAGTTGATCCGCGGTACGGCGCAGCAGCACCGGATCGTCGCCGCCCAGCGTGATCGAGATGTCGCGATTGTTGTCGCCGAAACCGAATTGCGACTGGAAGTTCACCCGCGCGTCGGGGATTTCCGCCAGCGCCGGCGCAAGACGCCGCTCGAACTGCGTCGAGGTGATGTCGCGCTTCTCCTTCAGCGTGGCGATCACCCGGCCGTTGCCAACGAAGGTGCGGGTATAGAGGCTCTCCACCTCCGGCTGGTTCTTCAGGACGGCATAGACCTTGTCGACCACGTTCTGCGTCGTCGCCAGGGTAGCGCCCGGCGGCATCGTGATCGTCACCGCGCTGCGCGGCTGATCCACCGCCGGCTGAAACGTCATCGGGATGACGCCGAACAGCAGCAGCGTCAGCGCGAAGGCGATTCCGCCGATGCCGAGCGTCCACACGCGATGGTCGCGCCAATAGCCCAGCACGCGATGGATCCCCCCGCGCGCCCGCGCCGCCGGCGCGCCGCCATCGTCAAGCGTCCAGGCCAGCACGCGCTCGTACAGGCCGAGCAACCTGCCGCCATGATGATCGGCGTGGCCCGAGGATTTCAGGAAATAGGCGGCGATCATCGGCGTGATGAGCCGCGCGACCGCAAGGCTCATCAGCACCGCCACCACGACGGTCAGGCCGAAATTCTTGAAGAACTGCCCCGATATGCCCGGCATCAAGCCGACCGGCAGGAACACCGCGACGATCGCCATCGTCGTCGCCAGCACCGCGAGGCCAATCTCGTCCGCGGCATCGATCGACGCCTGATAGGCGCTTTTCCCCATCCGCATGTGCCGGACGATATTCTCGATCTCGACGATCGCATCGTCGACCAGCACACCCGCGACCAGGCTGAGCGCTAGCAGCGTCATCTGGTTCAGCGTGAAGCCCATCAGGTCCATGAACCAGAAGGCCGGAATCGCCGACAGCGGAATCGCCAGCGCGGATATCAGCGTCGCGCGCCAATCGCGGAGGAACAGAAAGACCACCACGACCGCGAGGATCGCGCCCTCCAGCATCGCGTGGAGCGCGCTCTTATATTGCTCCATCGCATATTTCGACCCGTCGACGCGCATCTTGAAATGCACCTTCGGGTTGCGCTTCTCCAGCGCCTCCAGCCGCTGCTTCGCCTCGCGGAAGACGGTGACGTCGGATGCGCCCTTCGCGCGCTTGAAATCGAAGCTCAGCGCGGCATGGCCATCGACCGCCGCCGCGCTGCGCTGTTCGGCGTAGAGATCGCGTACCGTCGCGACGTCCGACAGGCGGATCGTGCGGCCATTTCCGACGCTGATCTGCGTCTGTCCGAGTTCGTAGGCGTTGGCGGCATTGCCCAGCACGCGCACCGATTGCTCCGCACCCGCGATTTCCGCACGGCCGCCCGCGGCATCCAGGTTCACCTGCCGTAGCTGCTGGTTGATCTGGCTGGCGGTCAGACCATAGGACGTCAGTTTCGCCGGATCGAGGATGACGCGAATCTCGCGGCTGACCCCGCCATTACGCTCGACGCTGCCCATGCCCGGCACCGACAGCAGCTCCTTGGCGACGGTATTGTCGATGTACCAGCTGAGCTGTTCCAGCGTCATGTCGGTCGCGACCGCGGTGAAGCTGCCGAGATCGTCGTCGTTCACCTTGACCCGCTGTACCTGCGGCTCGAGGATCCCCTCGGGCAGGTTCGCGCGGATCTGCGTCACCGCGTCGCGCGACTCGTTCACCGCGCGATCGACCGGCGTGCCGATCGTCAGCTGGACAAATGTTGTCGACACGCCCTCGGACACGAACGACTGGATTTCGTCGACGCCCTCCAGCGTCCGAACCGCCGCCTCGACGCGCTGCGTCACCTGCGTTTCCAGCTCGCTCGGCGCGGCGCCCGGCTGATTGATCGTGATCGTCACCGCCGGGAAATCGATGTCCGGCTCCTGATTGACGTCCATGCGGATGAAGCTGACGATGCCCGCGACCGTCAGCATCATGAACAGCACGATCGACGGCACCGGATTGCGGATCGACCAGGCGGAAATGTTGCGGAAGCCCATGACCTGGCTGCTCCTCAGCGTGCGCCCGTTTGCCGCACCGGTTTGACCAGCTGCCCGGGGTTCAGGAACGCCCCCGCCGACAGCACGACGCGCTCGTCGCCGTTCAGGCCGCTGGCGATCGCGACCTTGTTTTCGGTCACGGAACCCAGCGTCACCTCGCGGCGCCGTGCGCGATTATCGGCATCGACGATATAGACGTAATTGCCGCGCGTGTCGCTCAGCAACGCCGATTGCGGCAATTCGGGCTGGCGCGCGCCGCCGGCGACGATCGTGGCGGACGCGAAGCCGCCGGGGCGCAGCGCCGGATTGTATGACAATTGAATGCGCGCGATCCCCTGACGCGTCTGTGGGTCGATCACCGGGGCGATCTGCCACACCGTCCCGGCGAAGCTGCGTTGCTCTCCCACCGGCGTCACCTGCGCGCTCGATCCGACATGGATCGTCTGCAGATCCGATTCGGACAGCTGCGCGCGCATTTCCATCTGGCCATCGCGCGCCATGCGGAACAGCACGCCGGTGGCGGAACTGACGATCTGCCCCGGCTCCACCCCGCGGGTCAGGATCAGCCCGGCGGCGGGCGCGCGAATATCCAGCCGCGCATTGCGTGCGCGCTGCTCGGACAACGCCGCCTGCGACACCCGCACCCGCGCCGCCGCCGCGTCGCGCGTGGCAATGCGGCGTTGCACGTCCGCCTTCGAGATGAAGCCCCGATCGACCAGGCTCCGCGCGCGATCCAGCTCCGCCTGCGCCAGCGTCAGATCGGAGCGGGCGACGTTGATCTGGCTCGCCAGCGAGGCGGCAGTCTGCGTCTGGACCGAGCGGTCGATCGTCGCCAGCACCTGGCCCGCACGGACCCATTGGCCGGGTTCGACCAGCACCCGCGCAACCATCCCGCCTTCGCCCGCGACGCCGACCGGCATCTCGCGCTTGGCCGCGAGCGATCCGGTCGCCGCGATCGTCCGCTCGACATTCTGCGCCCCGGGAACGACGACGGTGACGCTGGGCGCCTGATCCGCGGCGGCGGGAGCGTCCGGCGCATCCTTCGCGCGGAACGCGACATACGCGCCGATCGCGGCCAGCAGCGCGACAATGCCCGCCAGGACGAACCACCGCCGCCGGCGGCGCACGGTCGTCTCACCGATGGCCAGCTGCTCCCCCTCCAGATTACCGCTCACGAACGTCATGGTCCCCTTTCCCGAGCGGCGTGTATTACGATGGTAGATCACCGAACACAAGGGGAGCACCGCCGAAGTGGATCAAGACCCGAACGCCTCCGTCCGGCGCGTTCAGCTTGCGTTTCGACGCGGGATTGCACAGCCCGGGCATCACAACGGGAGATCATTGATGCGTGTACCTTCGGGCTGGCCGACCTTTGGCGCGATCGCCGCGCTGTCCGTTCTCGCGACCGCGGGGACGGCCTCGGCGCAGATCGCGCTGCCGATGGCGACGGTGGTGCCGGACGGCACCGTCCTAGACGTCACCGCGACCGGCATGGTCAGCCGGACCCCCGATATCGCGACGATCCGCGCGGGCGTCGTCACGCAGAACGCGATCGCCGCGACCGCCCTGTCGAACAATGCGACGCGCATGGCGTCGGTGGTCGGCGCGCTGAAGGCCGCCGGCATCGCCGATCGTGACATCACCACCAGCAACGTCGCCCTCTCGCCGCAATATCGCTATGCGGACAACCAGCCGCCGGTCGTCACCGGATATCAGGCCAGCAACACCGTGACGGTGAAGTTCCGCGACGTGAAGAAGGCCGGCCCGGTGCTCGACGCGCTGGTCCGCGCGGGCGCCAATCAGATCGACGGCCCGTCGATGTCGCTCGCCGATCCCGACAGCGCATTGGATGAGGCGCGCGCCGATGCGGTGACCCGCGCGCGCGCGAAGGCGGCGCTGTACGCGAAGGCGGCGGGCATGACGGTGGCGCGGGTCGTGTCGATCAGCGAGACGGGCGAGAATGGCGGCGAACGCCCCGAAATGCCGATGTTCCGGGTTCAGGCGATGGCCGCGCGCGACTCGGCGCCGACGATGGTGATGGCGGGTTCCACCGACGTCACCGCGACGCTGAGCGTGCGGTTTCTGCTGAAATAGGAAGATCAATGCCGGGGTGGCTGCCGCCCCGGCATGCAGACGCAACGAAACGGCCGCCCGGTTGTCCGGGCGGCCGTATGTTCATCCCATCCAGGCGCGGTGGTTAGCGAACGCTACCGCGACGGACGAGGTTGACGATCGCCAGCAGAACGACTGCCCCCAGCAACGAGACCAGGAACGAATAGATCGTCAGCGGCTGGTTGTTGATAGAACCGCCAGTGAACAGCAGTCCACCAATGAAGGCGCCGACGATGCCGACGATGATATTCAGGAAGATACCCTGCTGCGCGTCGGTGCGCATGATGATGCTGGCGAGCCAACCAATGACACCGCCGATGATCAGCCAAACAATAAGACCCATAGCTCATCTCCCCTGCGTTGCGCTCGACCGGCGAGGCACTCTGGCGGAAAAGACTCACGAAGCCACGGAATTGTTCCGGTCCCGTATTCACACAAAATCGCAATCAATATTTTTGCTGGCGCTCGTATAATGACTTGTAGTGCTGGATGCGCGTGACGCGCAGGCCCGGCATGCCGGAACGATCGATCGCGCGTTGCCAGCCGGCGAATTCCTCCACCGTCAGATTATAGCGCTGGCATACCTCATCCACCGTCAGCAGGCCGCCATTGACGGCCGCCACCACCTCCGCCTTGCGCCGCACGACCCAGCGCGTGGTGTCGGCTGGCGGCAGCGACTCGATCGTGAGCGGCTCGCCGAGCGGGCCGATCACTTTGGCGGGGCGGATTTTCTGGTTCTCGATCATTCCATAACCTCGGCTCGGGGCGTGGCCCCCAATCCCTGTCTCGGGTCCTCGCTACGGACCATCGCTTGAAGACTACCTAAAATGGCTCGGTTAACGGGCCGTTCACTGTTTTCGCCAGCTGAGCGCCAGGGCCGCCGCGGCCGGATTGAACGCGCCCGCGCCCTCCGGCAGCGGCGTGCGTGCCGCCAGTTCGCGCGCCAGATGCGCGGTTGGGGACCCGGCCTGGCGGGCCCGCATTTCGGCCAGCGGCAGCGGTTTCGGCGGGTGGCTCATAGTGCGTCATCATCGTTCGCCATCAATTGGTTCGAGGCGTGTCGCACAAGGCTGCTGAAGGTCTCGTAAAGCCCGATGAAACGCTTCGTTCATCAGGGTTTACGGTGACCATGCCGACACGGTAAAAGAGCCCATCATGGACATGGTGGATTTTCAGTTGCCGACGGGCGCGCGGCGCATCGTGGTGGCGATGTCGGGCGGGGTCGACAGCTCGGTGGTCGCGGCGCTGGCGGCGGCGAGCGGCGCGGAGACGATCGGCGTCACGCTACAACTCTATGATCACGGCGAGGCGACCCGGCGCGCCGGCGCGTGCTGCGCGGGCCGCGACATCCGTGATGCGCGCGCGGTATGCGATCGGCTGGGCATCGCCCATTATGTGTTCGATCATGAATCAAGCTTCCGCGAGCAGGTGGTCGATCGGTTCGCTGACGAATATCTTGCCGGGCGCACCCCGATCCCGTGCGTGCAATGCAACATGGGCCCGAAATTCACCGATCTGTTCGCCCTCGCGCGCGATCTGGGTGCGGACTGCCTCGCCACCGGCCATTATGTGCGACGGGTCGTCGGGACGGACGGCCCGCAACTGCATCGCGCCCTCGACCCGGCCCGCGACCAGAGCTATTTCCTGTTCGCGACCACCCGCGCGCAGCTCGATTTCCTGCGCTTCCCGCTGGGCGGGCTGCCCAAAAGGCGGGTGCGCGAACTCGCCACCGAAATGGGGCTGATCGTCGCCGACAAGCCCGACAGCCAGGATATCTGCTTCGTGCCCGACGGCGATTATGCCTCACTCGTCAAGAAGCTGCGTCCCGAGGCGGCGGCGACCGGCGATATCGTCGATCTGTCGGGGCGCAAGCTGGGCGAGCATCGCGGGCTGGTGCATTATACCGTCGGGCAACGTCGCGGGTTGGAGATCGGCGGCACGCCCGAGCCGCTCTATGTAGTGCGGCTCGATCCGCAGGCGCAGCGCGTGGTGGTCGGCCCGCGTGCCGCGCTGGCGGTGGCGGCGGCACGGCTGGACGATCTCAACGTGCTGGGCCCGCTCGACGGCGCGCTGACGGCGAAGGTGCGCTCGATGGCGAAGCCGGTGCCCGCGCGTATAACGGGGGACCTGCTGGAGTTCGCCGCCCCCGAATATGGCGTCGCGCCGGGCCAGGCCGCGGTGCTGTACGATGGCGAGCGCGTGCTGGGCGGCGGCTGGATCGCGACGACGCAACCCGCGCTGGCCGCCGCGTAACACCGACGTCGCTACCGCGCGGGTCAGGGCAGCAGGAACGCGCCCTCGATCACCGTCACACACTGCCCGCGCAGATACACGCGATCGCCCGCCAGACGGCAGCCGATGCGACCGCCGCGCGCGCTCGCCTGAAACGCGCTGAAGCTGTCGCGGCCGAGCACCCCGGCGTAATAGGGCGTCAGCACCGCATGCGCCGACCCGGTCACCGGATCCTCGGGAATGTCGAAATAATGCGTGAAGACGCGGCTGACGACATCGGCCGAATCGCCGCGCGCCGCGACGATCAGCACATAGGGGCCGAGCGCGCGGACCTTCGCCGGATCGGGGGCGGCCGCACGCACCGCCGCTTCGTCGCGCACCACCACCAGCGCATAGCCCTTGTCGTGCCACAGCGTCTCAACCGGCTCCACGCCAAGCGCGGCGACGATCTCGGGGATGGCTTTGGGCTGCGCGATCCAGGCGGGCAGCGCCATCTCATAACCCGTTCCCGCCCCCGGCGCGCGCGCGACCGACAACAGCCCGGCCTGCCGCGTGCGAAAGGTGACGCGGTCGCGCGTCGAATCGGAGGCGAGCACGACATGCCCGCTCGCCAGCGTCGCATGGCCGCACAGCGCGACCTCCGCCGCCGGGGTGAACCAGCGCAGTTCGTAATCCGCCGCACCGCTGGCATCCGCCACCAGAAAGGCGGTTTCGGACAGATTGTTTTCCTGCGCGATCCGCTGCAGCATCGCATCGTCGAGCCATTGCGCCAGCGGCATCACCGCGGCGGGATTGCCTGCAAACGGCGCATCGGCAAAGGCGTCGACCTGCGTGAAGGATATGCGCACGCGCGCCACTCCGTTCGTGATGGCGCCGATCAGACGCGCTTGGAAAACCAGTGCGGCGTCACATCCGCCTCGACCAGCGGATTGTCGGTGTCGACATGCCCTTCCGGATCGAGGTGGATCAGCGTTTCGACACGCGGGAAGGCGCCACGTAACGCCCCCTCGACCTGTTCAACGATATGATGCGCGTCACGCACCGACAATTCCGGATCGACCTCCATATGGAATTGCGCGAATTCATGGCTGCCCGCGCGGCGGGTGCGGAAGTCGTGGATACCGCGAATACCGGGCTGCCGCGCGGCCACCTCCATGAAGGCGGCGCGCTGATCCTCGGGCCACTCCTTATCCATCAGCATGTCGATCGCCTGGCTCGATGCCGAGAAGGCACCGAACGCCAGCCAGCCGGCAATCGCGATGCCGAAGATCGGATCGGCGCCCGCCACGCCGAGATATTGCTCCAGCACCAACGCCGCGATCACCGCCACGTTCAGCAGCACGTCGGACTGATAATGGACGTTGTCCGCCAGGATCGCGACCGAGCCGGTACGCCGGATTACGTGACGCTGATAGGCCAGCAGCGCGAAGGTGGCGAGGATCGCGGCGACCGACACGCCGATGCCCAGAGCCGCATCGTCGTTGACCGCCGGCGCCGACAATCGTTCGACCGCACGCCACGCGATGCCGATCGCGGAGGCGGTGATCAACACCACCTGGAACAGCGCCGCCAGGGCCTCCGCCTTGCCATGCCCGAAACGGTGATCCTGGTCCGCCGGCTCCGCCGCCAGCTTGACCCCGTACAGCGTGACGAGGCTAGCGAGCAGATCGAGCCCGGTGTCCGCCAGACTGCCCAGCATCGCGACCGAGCCGGTATGAAGGGCGGCATAGCCCTTGATGAGCAACAGCGAGCACGCCATCGCCACGCTGGCCAGCGCGGCGCGCATCGCCATTGGAATCACACGGCGGCGTTCGTCCTGCGTCATGGATACAGGAATCCCTCATCCCAGCCGCCGCCCGCAGCGGGCAGGAACAGGCGACGTTCGTGCAGACGGTGCGCGCGGTCCTGCCAGAATTCAAGTCGTTCCGGCGTGACGCGATAACCGCCCCAGAACGGCGGGCGCGGGACGTCCTGTCCGTCAAAGCGCGCCTTCATCTCCTCGAAGCGCGCCTCGAATGTGGCACGGGCATCCAGCGGGCGTGATTGCTCCGAGGCCCATGCGCCGAGCTGCGAATCGCGCGACCGGGTCGCGAAATAGGCGTCGCTCTCGTCATCGCCGACGATATCGACCGGGCCTTCGATTCGAACCTGCCGCCGCAGCGATTTCCAGTGGAACAGCAACGCCGCGCGCGGTTGGGCCGCGAGGTCGTCCGCCTTGCGGCTGCCGCGATTGGTGTAGAACACGAAGCCGTCGCGCCCGTGCCCTTTCAGCAGCACCATGCGCAGCGAGGGCTGGCCGGCGGCATCGACGGTGGCCAGCGCCATCGCATTGGGATCATTCGGTTCGCTGTCCCGCGCCTCGGCATACCAATGATCGAACAGCAGGAAGGGATCGTCGGCCATGACGCCCCCATACCGCCCCCCGCGCACGCCGTCACCTGCAGGCGTGATATAACGATTGGCCGACGTCATGTGCACGTGACGTGCGTGATACGATCGGCGGCCGATCGGCGACGATATCGCCCGCGACCATCCGGCTGCCGTGCCCTGAACGGAACTCCCCCTGTTTCAATGGATTGAATCGGCTTCGCAACGAGAGGCACGGCGATGGCGGCGCGCGCGTATTGGCAGGGGCAGATCCGGTTGGCGCTCGTATCGATCCCCGTGGAGATCTATTCTGCGACGCGATCGGGCGCGCAGATCAGCTTTCACCAGATTCACGAACCTTCGGGGAAGCGGATCAAATATGAAAAGGTCGCACCCGGTATCGGCCCCGTTGACGCCGATGAGATCATCAAGGGCTTCGAGGTAGAGAAAGGCGAATATGTCCTGCTCGACCAGGACGAGATCGACGCGGTCAAGCTCGAGTCGAAGAAGACCTTGGAACTCACGCAGTTCGTCGATGCTCACGAAATCGACGTTCTTTATTACGAAAAGCCCTATTTCGTCATCCCCGCCGATGATCTGGCCGAGGAAGCCTTTATCGTCCTGCGCGAGGCGCTGCGGCGAACGAAGAAAGTCGGGCTGGGGCAATTGGCGATGCGCGGACGCGAATATATCGTCAGCCTGAAACCGTGCGGCCGCGGCATGGTGCTGGAAACCCTGCGCTACGCCGATGAGGTGCATCGCGCGCAGGGCTATTTCCGCGACATCCCCGACGACAAGCCGGAACCCGAGCTGCTCGATCTGGCCGAGGCGCTGATCGAGAAGAAGGCCGCCGCGTTCGATCCCAAGGAGTTTCACAATCGCTACGTCGATGCGCTGAAGGAGCTGATCGAGCGCAAGCGAAAGGCGCATGGCAAGAAGATCATCGAGGAAAAGGACGACGGACCCGTGCGATCGGGCTCCAACGTGGTCGACCTGATGGCCGCGCTCAAGAAGTCGATGGAAAAGTCGGGGAATGCCACCGCCACGCGCGCCGCGTCGACCAAGAAGGCGCCCGCGAAAAAGCCCGCCGCGCGCAAGACGCCCGCCAAAACTCCGGCGAAGAAAAGCGCCTGACCGGCAATGGAAAGCGCCACCGATCCGCTTGCCGCCTATAACGCCAAGCGCGATTTCTCCCGCACCGCCGAACCGGCGGGCACACTGGCGCCCGGACATGGCAACAGTTTCATGGTGCAGAAGCACGATGCGACGCGGCTGCACTGGGACTTCCGGCTGGAGGTGGACGGCGTCCTGAAAAGCTGGGCGGTGACGCGCGGCCCCAGCCTCGACCCGGCTGAGAAGCGGCTCGCGGTGCGCACCGAGGATCACCCTTTATCCTATGCCACGTTCGAGGGCACGATCCCCGCGGGTGAATATGGCGGCGGCACGGTGATGCTGTGGGATCGCGGTACCTGGGCGCCGATCAAGGGCAAGAGCGCGAAGGACATCGACAAGGGCCATCTGCATTTCGTCCTCGATGGCGAGCGCATGAAGGGCGAGTGGCTGCTGATCAGGCTGAAACCGCGCGGCAAGGAAAAGCGTGAGAACTGGCTGCTACGCAAGATCGACGATGCCTTCGCGGGGCCGACCGACCTGCTGACCGAGGGCGCGCTGACCAGCGTGGCGAGCGGGCGGACGATGCAGGAAATCGCCGAGGGCAAGAAGGGTGCCCCGGCCCGCGCCTCCACGACGAAGGCGCCGGGGCGTGGCAAGGCAAAATCGAAACCGGCACCCTCATCCCCTCCCCCGTTCGAGGCGCCGCAGCTCTGCACCCTCGTCGACGCCGTACCGGGCGGCAGCGAGTGGCTAAACGAGGTGAAATACGACGGTTATCGCGCGTTGATCGCGATCGGCGGTGGGAAGGCGCGCGTGTTCACCCGCAGCGGGCTCGATTGGACCGACAAATTCGCCGCGATCGCCGACGCTGCCGCGCGCCTGCCGGTGGGCAGCGCGCTGATCGACGGCGAGATCGTCGCCTTTCGCGACGGGCGCCCGGATTTTTCGACTCTGAAGGACGCGATCTCCGGCGGCGGCGACATGACCCTGTTTGCGTTCGACGTGCTGGAGCTTGATGGCGAAGATCTGCGCGCGCTGCCCAATATCGATCGCAAGGAACGATTGCGGCCCCTTCTCGCGAACGCGGCGCCGCGGCTGCAGTTCGCCGAGCATGTCGTCGGCGCGGGCGAACGCCTGTTCGAGACGATGTGCAACGAAGGCCTTGAGGGGATCGTGTCGAAACGTGCCGACGCGCCCTATCGCGGCCGCCGCACGCAGGCGTGGCTGAAGATCAAATGCACACGCCGGCAGGAATTCGTCATCGTCGGATGGCTTCCGTCGGACAAGAAGCGCGGCTTCCGCTCGCTGCTGCTGGGCGTGCACGAGGACGGCGCGCTGCGATATGCGGGGAAGGTCGGCACCGGCTTCTCCGCCGAGCTGATGAACGATCTGCGGACGCAACTCGACAGGCTTGCCCGCAAGACCGCGACCGTCGCGGCGCCGCGCGCGGCGGTGCGCGGCGCACATTGGGTAACACCCCGGCTGGTGGCCGAGATCGCCTTTACCGAAACGACCCCCGATGGCGTATTGCGGCATCCGAGCTTCCTGGGGCTGCGTGGCGACAAATCCGCCAGCGACGTCACGCTCGAACGCCCCGCTCCTTCCTCGGCCGCGACGCCGCCCGCCAGCGCGGTCAAGGTGTCGAGCCGCGATCGGGTGATCTTTCCCGACAGCAAGGTCACCAAGGGGCAACTCGCGGATTATTATGCCGCGATCGCGCCGATCATGCTGCCATGGGTCGCGCGCCGCCCGATCAGCCTTGTCCGCTGCCCGCAGGGGCGCGGCAAACAATGCTTCTTTCAGAAGCATGACGCGGGGTCGTTCGGCGAGCAGGTGCATCGCGTGCCGATCCGCGAAAAGGACGGGTCGACCGAGGATTATCTCTATCTCGACAGCGCCGACGGGCTGGTGGCGTGCGTGCAGATGGGGACGATCGAATTCCATGGCTGGGGCGCGACGGTCGATGCGCTCGAATGCCCGGACCGGCTGGTCTTCGACCTCGATCCCGACGAGGGGCTGGACTTCGCCGATACCAAGCGCGCCGCCGAGCATCTGAAGGCGCAGCTCGCCGAACTGGGGCTGGTCAGCTTTCCGTTGCTGTCGGGTGGCAAGGGGGTACACGTCGTGGTGCCGCTCACCCCGCGCGCGGATTGGCCGGCCGTCAAGGATTTCGCGGATCGGTTCGCGCGCGCACTGGCGCAGGCGGAGCCCGACCGTTTTACCGCGACGATGGCCAAGGCGAAGCGCAAGGGGCGGATCTTCATCGACTGGCTCCGCAATCAGCGCGGCGCGACCGCGATCATGCCTTATTCGGCCCGCGCGCGCGCCGGCGCGCCGGTGGCGGCGCCGGTTTCATGGAGCGAGTTGCGCGATCTTGACACCGCCGCGCGATGGCATGTCGAGGATCTCGACGATCTGCTGGCGCGCGCGACATCCCGCGCGTTGCAGGGGTGGGGCGTGGCGGATCAGACGCTGCCGGATCTGTAGGCCCGCGCGCCCGGATCGCGCACCCCATAAGCCCCCTGCAAAACCTTTGTCTTGCATCGCAGCATCGCCTAGGGTCGCTGGCCGCCAGTTGAGGGGGAGTGCGTGGCGACCCAACCTGCTGACACCGATGCCGCTGCGCATGCGCTTCGCTGGGCGGCGGATCATGCCCGCGGCGGTGGCGCCGCCGACGTGTTCCATGATCCCGCCGATCCCGCCTGGCGCGCGATGCTGGAGGAATTGTCCGCGGTCGCGGGCGACGATCTGGGCCATGCGCGCGAACGGGTGCAGCGCCATGCCGCCGATATCGGCACGGGCTTTCGCATCATCGGCGAGGAAGCCGAACGGCCCTGGCCGCTCAGCCCGGTGCCGCTGCTGATCGAGGCGGCGGAATGGCGCACGATCGAACGCGGCGTCATCCAGCGCGCGGAGCTGCTCGAAACGATCCTGCGCGATCTGTACGGCGACGCGACGCTGGTATCGCGCGGGCAATTGCCCGCCGCGGTGGTGGCGGGCAGCCCCTTTTTCCTGCGGCCGATGGTGGGACAGGAGCCGCCCGGCGGGTGCCATCTGCATTTCGTGGCGATCGACCTGGGGCGTGGGCCGTCCGGGGAGTGGCGCGTCCTGGCCGATCAGCTGCGCACCCCGACGGGCGCCGGCTACGCCCTGGAAAACCGGTTGGCAATCAGCCGCACGCTGGGCGGCCTCCAGTCGCGGCTCAACGTGCGTCGCCACGCCCCCTTCTTCGCCGCGTTCCGCGACGGCCTGGCGGCCGCCTGCCGCCGCGCCGATCCGCGCATCGGGCTGCTCACCCCGGGACGCTATAATCCCAGCTACGCCGAACAGGCGCATCTCGCGCGCTACCTCGGTTTCCTGCTGGTCGAGGGCGAGGATCTCGCCGCGCTGGACGACAAATTATACGTTCGGACGATCGGCGGGCTGAAACGGATCGATGCGTTGTGGCGGCGGCTCGATCCGCGCCTGCTCGATCCGCTGGCGTTCGATTCCACCTCCCGGATCGGCGTGCCGGGCCTGATCGATGCCTGGGCAGAGGGCAATGTCGTGCTCGCCAACGCGCCGGGCGCCGGCGTGCTGGAAAGCGCCGCCTTCGCGGCGTTCCTGCCGCAGCTGGCGACCCGGTTGACCGGCGCCGACCTGATCCTGCCCAATATCGCCACCTGGTGGTGTGGCCAGCCGGTCGAGGCGGCGCATGTCGCGGCCGAATTCGGTTCGATGCTGCTCGCCAGCGCATTCGGCGCGCGGACGCTGGGTCTGCCGGGCGATCGGCCCGTCGCCGGGGCGGATCTCGACGCCGCCGCCCGCGCCGCCTTCATCGACGATCTGGCGCGGCGCCCGCAGGATTATGTCGGGCAGGAAGTGGTACGGCTCTCGACGATGCCGGTGGTGATCGGCGACCGGCTGGAGCCGCGCCCCTTCACGCTGCGGGTGTTCGCCGCGCGCGACGCGGCTGGCGCGTGGCAGGTGATGCCGGGCGGCTTCGCGCGGATCGGCGAGCATCCCGATCCCCGCGCCGCGGTGCTCGGCGAAGGCACATGGTCCGCCGACGTATGCGTCTATGGCAGCGATCCGGTCGCCCCGATGTCGCTGCTGCCGGCCGCCGATTCGCTGCACGTCCGCCGTAATCCGGGAACGCTGCCCAGCCGGGTGGCGGACAATTTCTTCTGGCTCGGGCGGTATCTGGAACGCGGCGAGGCGTTGCTGGCGATCATCCGCGTGATGCTGGGCAATTCGATCGATGCCGATGCCGGCGCGGCGCTGGGATCGGATACGGTCGGGCGACTGGTGGGGGAGATCGTCGCCAGCAACGCCGCCCCGCGCCCCGACAGCCTGCGCCGCGCCGACCTGACGCAGTTTGCGCGCATCGCGATGGAATCGACCGGCGATACGTGGCAGTCGGTCGCCGCGATCAATGCGCATGCGGCGCGGATCGCGGCCGGATCGCGCGACCGGCTGTCGGCGGATATGGTCCGCCTGCTCGACGCGCCCTTCCCCGCGCATCGCGGCATGCTCGATCGGGCGGGATCGCTGCAACGTCGCTATGCCGCGATCGCCGGCCTGTCCTCGGAACATATGGGCCGCACCGCCGCCTGGCGGTTCCTCGATCTGGGGCGCCGGGTGGAACGCGGCCAGGCGACCGCGCGCGCCGCCCGCGCGTTCGGCATGGCGGGCGCATCGCTCGACGATCTGTCGACGCTGCTCGATCTTGCCGACAGCCAGATCAGCTATCGCCAACGCTATCTGACCGGGATCGCGCGCGTCCCGGTGGTCGATCTGACCGTGCTCGACCCCGGCAATCCGCGCGCGCTGGCGTTCCAGGTCGATGCGATCCGCGAGCATCTGGCGAAGCTGCCTGTTCTCGACGACGACGGCATGGCCGAACCGCAACAGATCGAGGCGACCGGGATCCACGCGCTGGTGGCGACCGCGCAGGCCACGACGCTCGACGCCGCGATGCTGGGCGAAGTGGAGCGACGCCTCGCGCGGCTCTCCGAAGCGATCGCGCGACGCTATTTCCTGCAGGGCGCGGAGCCGCTGCGCGCGGGCGGGCTGACGCTGGCGTGAGCGCGGCGCCCTTCCCTTCGTCGCGCGTGGCATGCCCGGGCATGCCCGGCACAGCCGATCGCGACTGACCATCATGCGCTACGACATCCGCCACATCACCCGTTTCGACTATGGCAATTCGGTCAAGTTCGTGCGCTGCAACCTGCGGTTGCGGCCGATCGACTGGCCGGGGCAGAAGCTCGACCACTACGAACTGATCGTCTCCCCCGCCGGGCGGGCGACCCCGGCGCGGGCGGAGGCGGGGCTGGCGCATGTCACCCGGCTGGTCGTGTCCGAGCCGGTGCGCCGGCTGACGATCGAGAGCGTCGCACGGATGACCGTCGACCGGCTCGTTCCCGTGCCCGATGCGGGCGATCCGACGCTGGGCGATATCGCGGCATGGGCACGCGCCTCGAACGATCTGTCCGCCGCCAGCCCCGCGCCCTATCTTTTCCCCTCCCCGCTGATCCCGCTCGACCGCGAAATCGCCGCCTATTGCGCGCCCGACCTGTCGCCAGAGCGCAACGCGCTCGAGGCCGGGATCGCGCTGGCCCAGCGCATCCAGCGAGACTTTGCGTTCGATTCCACCGCCACGGTGGTGGACACCCCCCCGCACGAGGCATTCCGGCAGCGGCGTGGCGTGTGTCAGGATTTCGCGCAGATCATGATCACCGGCCTGCGTGCCGCCGGGCTGCCCGCCGCCTATGCCTCGGGCTATATCCGCACCATCCCGCCGCCCGGCGAGCCGCGCCTCGTCGGGGCGGATGCGACCCATGCCTGGGTGCTGTTGTGGTGCGGCCCGGCGCGCGGCTGGGTCGGCGTCGATCCCACCAACGGCATCTGGATGGCCGGCGACCATATCGTCATGGCGGTGGGCCGCGATTATGCGGAGATCGCGCCCGTCGACGGCGTCGTGCTGGGATCGGGTGCGCAATCGATGGAGGTCAGCGTCGACGTCGCGCCGCTGGACGAGCCGCGATGATTGCACTGCGACAACGATCGCCCCACATAGGCGGGTAACACACCAACCGGGGATAATATGGCCGATCCATATGCGACGCTGGGCGTGGCACGCAGCGCCAGCGAAGCGGACATCAAGAAGGCGTATCGGAAGCTCGCGAAGGAGCTGCATCCCGATCGCAACACGGACAATCCGAAGGCCGCCGAACGCTTCTCGCAGGTGACTTCGGCATACGATCTGTTGATGGACAAGGACAAGCGCGCGCGGTTCGATCGCGGCGAAATCGATGGTGACGGCAATCCGGCCGCGCCGTTCGGCTTCGGCCCCGGCGCTGGCGGCGCGCGTCCCGGCGCTGGCGGTTTTCGCCCGCAGAATTTCGAGTTCGGTGGTGACGGCGCCGACATGTCCGATATCTTCGAAGGGTTGTTCGGCGGGCGTGGCAATGGCGGATTTGCCAGCGGTTTCGGGCGGCGCGGCGCACCGCCGCCCAAGGGCGCCAATGTCGGCTACCGCCTGCAGGTGCCCTTCGTCGACGCCGCCGCGCTCGCGCCGCAGCGGGTGACGCTGGGCGACGGCCGCACGATCGATTTGAAGCTGCCCGCCGGTGTCGATACCGGCACGCAGATGCGCCTGTCGGGCAAGGGCGAGGCCGGGCCGGGCGGCGCGGGCGATGCGATCGTCACGATCGAGGTGCAGCCGCACCGCTTCTTCACCCGCGACGGTGACGATGTGCGGCTGGACCTGCCGATCACGCTGCGCGAGGCGGTGCAGGGCGGCAAGGTGAAATGCCCGACGGTGGAAAATCCGGTGATGATCACCGTCCCCGCCGGCAGCACCTCGGGCAAGACGCTGCGGCTGAAGGGAAGAGGATTTCATCGCAAGGGCGGGGAACGCGGCGATCAGCTCGTCACGCTGGTGGTCGACGTGCCCGCGAACGATCCCGCGCTGCAGGCTTTTGTCGCCGATTGGGAAGGCGGGGGGAACCCGCGCGCCGCGATGGGCGTCTGATCCGGCGTGACTGATGGGTGGACGGCACTTACTCCCGAGGATCGTGGCCGCCACCGTGGCGCGGCGCGCCGTCGGCTGGACCGGCAACGCGCCCGCGTTCGGCCGGTTTTGCATGCATGGGATGTAACCCGACGGGCGTTGCTGGGCGTCTATAACGACGGTTTCATGCACGCCGGCAACCTTGCCTATCTGGCGCTGATGACGGTGTTTCCCTTCTTCATCGTCGCCGCCGCGATCGCCTCCGTCTTCGGGCAGAGTAACGAGGTGCAGCATGCGGTCAGCAGCTTCCTGTCGGTGCTGCCGCCGAACGTCGCCGATATTCTGCGCAAGCCGATCGCGGACGTGCTGGCGGCGCGCACCGGGTCGCTGCTATGGCTCGGCGCGCTGGTCGGCCTGTGGACCGTCGGCAGTTTTGCCGAGACGATCCGCGACATCTTCCGTCGCGCTTATGGCACGAAGAGCACGCAATCGCTGTGGCGCGCGCGCCTGGGATTGAGCCTCGCGATCATCGCGTCGGTCATCATCGCGCTGGTCTCGTTCCTGGTGCAGGGCGTGCTGACCGCGGCGGAGCAGTTCATCTACCGGCTGTTGCCGCTCGCCCAGGATGTGGCAAGCTGGCTGGGGCTGGCGCGGCTGGTGCCCGCGGTGATCATGTTCGGCGCGCTGTACATGCTGTTCTATTCGGTAACCCCCGGGAAATACCGTCGCACGCACAGCCGCAAATGGCCCGGCGCGCTGTTCACCACCTTATGGTGGGTCAGCATGACCGCTGCCCTGCCGCTCGTCCTCGCGCAGCTCGGCGGCTACGATCTCACCTATGGCAGCCTCGCCGGGGTAGTGGTGATGCTGCTGTTCTTCTATCTGATCGGTCTGGGCCTCGTTTTCGGTGCACACCTGAACGCGGCACTGGCGGAGCCGCCGGAACCGGTAGTAGAGGGGTCCGTAACAATAGAGACGTAAACCATAAGGGCGGTATCGGCGTGAACGGATTGATGGCGGGCAAGCGGGGGCTCATCATGGGGCTGGCGAACGACAAGTCGCTGGCCTGGGGCATCGCCAGAAAACTGAGCGAGGCGGGGGCTGAACTCGCCTTCTCCTATCAGGGCGCGGCGATGGAAAAGCGGGTGCGCCCGCTGGCGGAGCAGCTCGGCGTGGCGCGGCTCTACGATTGCGACGTCGCCGACATGACCGCGCTGGACGACACTTTCGCCCAACTGGCGAAGGAATGGCCGACGATTGATTTCGTGGTGCATGCGATCGGCTTTTCCGACAAGTCGCAGCTGCGCGGCAAATTCTATGATACCACGCTCGACAACTTCCTTTTGACGATGAACATCTCCGCTTATTCGCTCGTGGCGGTGGCGCAGCGCGCTCGCGCGATGATGCCGGAGGGCGGCGCGATCCTGACGCTGACCTATTACGGCGCCGAAAAGGTGATCCCGCATTATAACGTCATGGGGGTCGCCAAGGCGGCGCTGGAAACCAGCGTGAAATATCTCGCGGTCGATCTCGGGCCGGAGAATATCCGCGTCAACGCGATCTCCGCCGGGCCGATCCAGACGCTGGCGGCACGCGGCATCGGCGATTTCAACTACATCCTCAAGTGGAACGAACTGAACTCCCCGATGCGCCGGACGGTGACCATCGACGATGTCGGCGGTGCGGGCCTGTACATGCTGTCCGACCTGTCGAGCGGTGTCACCGGCGAGATCCATCATGTCGACGCCGGCTATAACGTGATCGGCATGAAGGCCGAGGATGCGCCGGACATCGCGCTCGCCTGAGACGCCGGCGATGACGATCGCGATCCGTCCCGCCGGTGCGGCGCATGTCGCCGCGATCGACGGCTTGTTGCGCGCCAGCGTCGCCCGTGCCGAGGAAGCCGATCTGGTGCGGCGATTGTGCATCGACGGCGACATGGTGCTGATGCTGGTCGCCACCGACGAGGATGACGGCGACGCGCTGGTCGGCGCGGTCGCGTTCAGCCGGATGACGGTCGATGTCGCCGGACAGGCGGTGGCGGCGGTCGCGCTCGCCCCGGTCGCGGTCGCCCCCGCTTACCGCCACCACGGCGTCGCGGAAGCGTTGATCCAGGCGGGGCTGGAGCGGCTGGAGCAGGCCGGTGTGGTGCTGTGCTTCGTCCTGGGCGACCCGGCCTATTACCGGCGCTTCGGCTTTCACCCCGATTTCGCGCGCCAGTTCGCGTCTCCCTATGCCGGCGACTATCTGATGGCACTGCCGCTGCAGGGCGGGCTGATGCCATGCGGAGCGCGAGGTGCGGCGCGCCATGCGGCAGCGTTCGCCGCACTGGGCTGAGCGCGGCGATACGCTGGACGTTTGCCGCGCCCCGCGCCGTCATCGACGCCCCTGTCGCGCGCGCGTCAGTTCTGGCACAGGGCACATGTCACGCTGGCGCGACATCGTATCGCTGATGAATTGTTCGGATCCATACGCATGAGCTTCAACACTTTCGGCCGCGTCTTTCGCTTCACCACCTGGGGGGAAAGCCATGGGCCGGCGCTGGGCGCGGTGGTCGACGGGTGCCCGCCGGGGGTGGAATTGACCGAGGCCGATATCCAGCCGTGGCTCGACAAGCGCCGCCCCGGCCAGTCGCGCTTCACGACGCAGCGGCGCGAACCGGATGAGGTACGGATCCTGTCGGGCGTGTTCGAGGGGCGGACGACCGGCACGCCGATCAGCCTGATGATCGAGAATACAGACCAGCGGTCAAAGGATTATGCCGAGGTGGCGCTGGCCTATCGTCCCGGCCACGCCGATTACGCCTATGACGCGAAATACGGCTTCCGCGATTATCGCGGCGGCGGCCGATCCTCCGCGCGCGAAACGGCGGCGCGGGTGGCGGCGGGCGCGGTGGCGCGGCGCGTGATCCCACAGGTAACGGTGCGCGCCTGGGTGGAGGCGATCGGCGGCGACACGATCGACCCCGCGAACTTCGACGAGGCGCAGATCGACGCCAATCCCTTCTTCTGCCCCGACGCCGCCGCCGCCGCCCGCTGGGAGGCGACGGTCGATGCCGCGCGCAAGGCGGGGTCGTCGCTGGGCGCGGTCGTCGCGTGCCGGGCGACCGGGGTGCCCGCCGGCTGGGGGGCGCCGCTCTATGCCAAGCTGGACAGCGAGCTGGCGGCGGCGTGCATGAGCATCAATGCGGTCAAGGGCGTCGAGATCGGCGACGGCTTCGGCGCGGCTGCCCTGTCTGGTGAGCAGAATGCCGACGCGATGCGCCCCGGTGCCGACGGGCCCGCATTCCTTGCCAATCATGCCGGGGGGATCGCCGGTGGGATCGCCACCGGACAGCCGGTGACGCTGCGTGTCGCCTTCAAGCCGACCAGCTCGATCCTGACCGCGGTGCAGACCGTCACCCGTACCGGCGAGGCCACCGAGATCGCGACGCGGGGCCGGCACGATCCCTGCGTCGGCATCCGTGGCGTGCCGGTGGTGGAAGCGATGGTCGCGCTGGTGCTGGCGGATCAGGCGCTATTGCACCGCGCGCAATGCGGGTGACATCCGCCGATCGTGACACTGCCCATCACCACCGCCAAAGAGGTTCCACGACGAAGCGAGAGATTTAAAGGGCTGACGCAGGTCAGGTTATGGAACGACGCATAGGGTTAATCTGTTGAAAACTTTAAGGTCAGCAGGAGAGACTATCATGCGTTCGATGATCATTATGACGACGGCAGCATTTTTGTTGCCGGCAGCCGCCACGGCGCAGACGACCGGGACGGGCACCGCTGGCTCCACGATGGGCACCCAGAGCGGCGCCGGATCGATGAGCACGGGAAGCACCGGGATGCAGACGGGCCCGCAATCCCCCAGCCCGACCGCCACATCGGCGACCAGCGGGCGTGACCGGACGACGACGCGCTCTCGCAGCAACCGGACTCGTGGCAGCGCGAGCGGTTCGACCACCGGCACGATGAACGGCAGCACGATGTCGCCCAGCGGCTCGGCGACGACGACCGGGACGATGGGTACCGATCCGATGGGCAGCGATCCCAGCGGCACGATGACTCCGCCGACTGCGGGGCCGACCACCGGGACGACTCCGCCGCAGGGCTAAGCACCGCACGGCAACAAGCGAACGGCCCCGGGAGCGATCCCGGGGCCGTTTTCTTATGCGCTATCGACGTGCTTCAGTCCGCGAACGGATCGCGTACCAGGATCGTGTCGTCGCGCTCGGGGCTGGTCGACACCAGCGCCACCGGGCAGCGGATCAATTCCTCGACGCGACGGATATATTTGATCGCCTGCGCGGGCAGATCGGCCCAGCTACGTGCGCCGGCGGTCGAATCCTGCCAGCCTTCCATCACCTCGTAGATCGGCTCGACCAGCGCCTGATCGGCGGCATGTGCCGGGAAATAATCCAGCGTTTCTCCGCGCAGGCGGTAGCCGGTGCAGATCCGCACCTCGTCGAACCCATCGAGCACGTCGATCTTTGTCAGCGCGATGCCGGTGATACCACCCACCGCCGCCGATTGCCGTACCAGCACCGCATCGAACCAGCCACACCGACGCTTGCGCCCGGTGACGGTGCCGAATTCATGCCCGCGCACCCCCAGCCGCTCGCCGGTATCGTCCTCCAGTTCGGTCGGGAACGGGCCGGAGCCGACGCGGGTGGTATAGGCCTTCGCGATACCCAGCACGAAGCCCACCGCCGACGGCCCCAGCCCGGACCCGCCCGCCGCGGTGCCAGCGATCGTGTTGGAGGACGTGACGAATGGATAGGTGCCGTGATCGATATCGAGCAGCACTCCCTGCGCGCCTTCGAACAGGATGCGCTTGCCGCCCTCTTTCGCGGCATTCAGATCACGCCACACCGGCTTGGCGAAGGGCAGCACGAACGCCGCGATCGAACGCAGCTCCGCGATCAGCGCGGCACGGTCGATCGGCGCTTCGCCGAAACCGGCACGCAATGCGTCATGATGCGCGGTCAGCCGGTCGAGTTGCGGTCCCAGATCGTCGAGATGCGCCAGATCACAGACGCGGATCGCGCGGCGCCCGACCTTGTCCTCATATGCGGGGCCGATGCCACGCCGCGTCGTGCCGATCTTGCCCGCCCCGCTCGCATCTTCGCGCAGGCCGTCGAGATCGCGGTGGAACGGCAGGATCAGCGCGCAATTGTCGGCGATGCGCAGCGTGTCCGGCGTGGCGACGACACCCTGTTCCGCCAGCCGCTCGATCTCGGCCTTCAGCGCCCAGGGATCCAGCACCACGCCGTTACCGATCACCGATGGCGTGCCGCGCACGATCCCCGACGGCAGCAACGACAGTTTGTAGGTCTTGTCGCCGACGACCAGCGTATGCCCGGCATTATGCCCGCCCTGAAAGCGGACGACGACATCCGCGCGCTCGGCCAGCCAGTCGACGATCTTGCCTTTGCCTTCGTCGCCCCATTGCGCGCCGATGACTGCTACATTGGCCATGGATACAGGTCTCCGCCTGCCGGGCGAACCCGCGCGCCCTTCGACAGGACTCGGCGCGCGAGTGGTTCAGCGATGTCGCGGCGGCGGGTAGCGGGGTGACGACGACAGGTCAACCGCTCCCCGCCCGCTAAAGTCAAAGTGCAACGAAAATGGCGCGAGGCTGCAACACCGCTCTGCCATGCGCGCGGCGACGACGAACAACGCGGAGACCGATCGCATGGTTCGCCTTGGCCGACGCTGGCGCATTGCCGCCCTGTCCATCATCATTGCCGCCTCCACCGGATCGATTCCATCACAGGGCCATGACGGCGCGATCGAACGCACGCGCTTCATCGGCGCGCTGCCGCTGGATGGCGAACTGTTCCACGTCCAGGGGCTGGAGGTGGATGGCGATCGCCTGTGGGTCACCTCGGTCGATCGACGCGCGCATCGCGGCTATCTGCACCTTTTCGACCGCCGCACCGGACGCTTCGTGCGGCGTATCGAGCTGACCGATGGCGCGCGCTATCCTCCCGGCGGGATATCCCGGCAGGGAAGTTCCTTGTGGATCCCGGTCGCCGAAATGCGCCCCAACAGCAGCGCGGACCTGATCGAGCTGGACGCGAATACGCTGCGGGAGCGCCGCCGCATCCGCGTCGCTGACCATCTCGGCTGTATCGCCGCGCGCGACGGTGAGCTGGTCGCCGGCAATTGGGACAGCCGGCTACTCTACGTTTTCGACCTCAACGATCTTTCGCGCGTGCGTGCCGTGCCCAATCCGTCGCGCACCCATTATCAGGACATGAAATTCGTTGGTGACCAACTCGTCGCCAGCGGCAGTCGGACGTGGCTGAGCGGGACGGTCGACTGGATCGACTGGCCGTCGTTGCAGATCCGCGACACGCTGCGCGCTGGCGCGATCGGCCCGGTGCGTCCGTTCGGCCGTGGCGGGCCGTTCACCGGCGAGGGCATGGCGGTCGACGGACGCGACCTGTTCGTGCTGCCCGAAGACGGGCCAAGCCGCGTCTTCCATTTCCGCCTGACCTCGTAAACCCGACGTCCCAGCACGCGCGGGCGCACGTACCAGGCAATGTGGGCGAGCGTCGCGCTTAGCCCGCCAGCGCGCGCGCTTCCCCGTCGGCGTAGAAATGGGTGCACAATTGCGCCTCGGGCGTGTCGCCGGCTTCGAGCGCCGCGACGGTGACCCAGCCCTGCGCCCGCATTCTGGCGCCCGCCTCGACGGGGGTTCCGAACGGCAGGAACAGCCGTCGCCGCTCGATCGCCGCCGCCCCGCCGACGATCGCATCGGCGTACAGCGAGAAGCCTGCCGCCGCTTCCTCCGCGCCGTCGCCATGCACGATCATATAGGTGCCGCCGCGCCCCAGCTCGCGCATCACGCCGCGCGCGAACAGCGAGAAGCCAAGCCAGGTCTGATATTCGAAGCCATGCCGCTCGGTCGGGTCGAGCGTCAGCGTGACGCCATCGGGCAGCGCCTCCGCGATCGCCGCCAGCCCGTCGAGCCGCGAGGCCAGCGCGCCGTCGCGATCGAATGCGCGCAACTGTTCCAGCGCGCGCGCGAACGGGCCGGCAGCCGCGATCAGCGGCAGATACGCCGGCGCGATCGCCGCGACACCGCCCGCATCCTTGGCGTCCAGCCGCTCACGCAGCGGCGCGATCTGCTCCGCGGCGACCGGCAACGGCCCCGCCGCGAGCGTATCGACAAGGTCCGGCAACGTGAAGTCGATCGACACGCCGGTCACCCCCGCCGCGCCCAGCCCCTCGACCGCGACGCCGACCACTTCCCGCGCGGCGGCGACCGAATCCAGCCCGATCAATTCGGCGCCCACCTGCCGGCGTTCGCGCTGCGGTGCGAGCGGCGAGGCGCGCAGCAACAGCACCGACCCGGCATAGGACAGCCGCACCGGGCGCGGATGATGCCCCATCCGCGTCACCGCGATCCGCGCCACCTGCGCGGTCAGATCGGGGCGGACCGCCATCGTCGTCTGGCTGATCGGATCGACGAAGCGCACCGCGTCGCGCAGCCCGCCCGCCTTCAGCCGCGTCGCCAGCCCCTCGGCGAACTCGACCAGCGGCGGATCGACCCGTTCATAACCGTGCACCCGCGCCGCCTCCAGCACACGCTGCTCCGCCACGCCGACCGCGTCGGCGAACGGTGGCAGACGATCGTGGAATCCTTCGGGAAGCAGGCCGGATCGGGTCATGGCGCCGCGGATAGCGACGACGGCGGCGAATCGCCAGAGCCCGCGGTGGGCGCGGGCGCCGGACCGGGTACGGGCGCCGGCGCGGTATCGTTCGCTGGCGCTGGCGGAGTGCCGGTAACCGGCGCCGGGGTCGTCTCCGCCGGGGCCGCGCCGGTCGGTGCGGGCGCAGTCGCCTTCGGCGCGGTATCGGCGCCGGGGCCGATCGGGATGATCACCGGCGGTGCGCCATTGCGCTGCTTCAGCCGGAACGAGCCCTTCGGCGGCTCGTTCATGCCCCCCACGTCGCCCTTCGAGCGCCCATGCAGCGCGTCGATCTCGTTCTGGCGGCGTTGCAGATAGAAATCGCGCTGGATGGCGTATTTATCGCCCGGCGCCTTATCGAGCGCCTTGTATGTGTCGTCGAACTCCGATCGGTGGTCGAGCGCGCTCAGCACGCTGACCGGGATCGCGAAGCGCAGGTCGGTCACCCCCTGCCCCAGCGTCAGCGGCAAGGCGAGGCGGTCAATCGCGCCGCCCAGAATGTCGCGCACGGTCGTCGGCCCCACCAGCGGCAGATACAGGAACGCACCGTTCGGCACGCCGTAGAAAGCCAGCGTATTGGAGAAGCCGTTGCTGCGCCGCGGCAGATGAAACGGCTTGCGCTTCGCAATGTCGAACACCCCCGCCACGCCGGCGGTGGAATTGATGCCGAAGCGGGCCAGCGTTTCGACGGCCTTGCCGATCTTGTGCTGGAACAGATAGTTGAAGAAGACGATCGGCTCGCGCAGATTGTACAGGAAGTTATGGATGCCGTCGCGGATCGTGCTCGGCACGCCTCGCTTATAGCCGCGCGCGACCGGACCGATCACCGCCTTGTCGACCTTGTCGGTCACGACGAAAGACTTGGCGTTCAGATTGCTGAGCGGGTCTGGCGTTTCCCATCCCTGCTTCGCATGGATGACGATATCCGGCCCGGCGGCCGGATCGGCCCCGGTGCCGTCCGCCACGACCGCACCAGGCGGCGGAACGTCGATCAGCGGGATAAGCGGCGGCGGGGGCGGCGGGTTGGCGATCAGCACCGGCGGGGTCGATTCCGCCACGGCCGTGGTCGCGGCCTGCATGGTCAGAACCAGCGGCGCTGGCTGCTCCGCCACCGCAAGCATCGCAACGAACACGGACCCGATCACGCCACTACCCCCACCGCAACCCACGTCGCCGCAGGCCAAGCGGCTGCCCTATCAAGGAATAGGGGCGTGCGATAGCCCGCCCCATGGCGGCGCGCGGCCACCCCCGGCGACGCCGGCGGGACGGGGCTGGCACACACGCCCCGTCCCGCCGGGCGATCAGAACGACAGGCCCATCGCGGTGCGCACGCCCGGGAGCGCCTTCACCTTCGCGAGCAGCGCGCCATCCACCGCTTCATCGACCGAGAGCAGCAGCACCGCTTCGCCGCCCGCCTGGCGCCGACCGAGGTGGAAGGTGCCGATATTGACCCCCGCCTCGCCCAGCAGCGTGCCGATCCGACCAATGAACCCCGGCGCGTCCTCGTTGACGACATACAGCATCGGACCGACGAGATCGGCCTCGACCTTGATCCCGAACAGTTCCACGAGCCGCGGCGCCGCGTCGCCGAACAAGGTGCCCACCACCGAACGCTCGCCATCGGCGGTGCGCACCGCGACACGCAGCAGCGTATGGTAATCGCCCTCCCGCTCGGTGCGCACCTCGCGCACCTCGACACCGCGATCGCGCGCCAGCACGGGCGCATTGACCATGTTCACCGTCGCGGTCTGCGTGCCGAGGAAGCCCTTCAGCACCGCGCTGGTGATCGGCTTTGGATTGAGCTCCGCCGCCGCCCCCTCGCGATGGATAGAGATCCGGTCGATCGCGCCATGCGCCAGCTGCCCGACTAGGCTGCCCAGCTTTTCCGCCAGCCCCATATACGGCCGCAGCTTCGGCGCTTCCTCCGCCGACAGGCTGGGCATGTTGAGCGCGTTCGTGACCCCACCCGAGACGAGATAGTCCGCCATCTGCTCCGCCACCTGGATAGCGACGTTCACCTGCGCCTCGGTCGTCGACGCGCCCAGATGCGGGGTGGAGATGAAGTTGGGCGTCCCGAACAGCGGCGATTCCTTCGCCGGCTCGCTGACGAACACGTCCAGCGCCGCGCCCGCGATATGCCCCGAATCGAGCCCCTGCTTCAGCGCCACCTCGTCGATCAGCCCGCCCCGCGCGCAATTGACGATCCGCACGCCCTTCTTGGTCTTGGCGAGATTTTCCGCCGACAGGATGTTGCGGGTCTGATCGGTCAGCGGGGTGTGCAGCGTGATGAAGTCGGCGCGCGCCAGCAGCTCGTCGAGCGCCACCTTGGTCACGCCCAGTTCGACCGCGCGCTCCTCGGTCAGGAACGGATCGAAGGCGACGACCCTCATCTTAAGCCCCTGTGCGCGATCGGCGACGATCGAACCGATATTGCCGGCACCGATCAGCCCCAGCGTCTTGCCGGTCATCTCGACGCCCATGAAGCGGTTCTTCTCCCACTTGCCCGCCTGCGTGGAGGCGTCCGCCTCCGGCAACTGGCGCGCGAGCGCGAACATCAGCGCGATGGCATGTTCGGCGGTGGTGATCGAATTGCCGAACGGCGTGTTCATCACCACTACGCCCTTCGCGGAAGCGGCGGGGATATCGACATTGTCGACCCCGATCCCGGCACGGCCGACCACCTTCAGATTGGTGGCGTGTTCGAGGATGTCCTTCGTCACCTTGGTCGAGCTACGGATCGCGAGGCCGTCATATTCCCCGATGATCGCCTTCAGCTCGTCGGGGGTCTTGCCGGTAATCTCGTCCACCTCGACCCCGCGTTCGCGGAAAATCTCGGCAGCGCGCGGGTCCATCTTGTCGGAAATCAGTACCTTGGGCATGATCTACACTCCGTCGCCCCTGCGCAGGCGGGGGCTTGTTTCTTGTGAATGGGGGATAGCGGCTGACACGGGCGCGATGCGGCGCGTGTCAGCAGCAGAAAGGGAACAGGCAGACATCGGCCCCCGCCTTCGCAGGGGCGATGCTCAGGCCTTCGCCGTCGCGTAGGCCCAGTCGAGCCACGGGCCGAGCGCCGCGATATCGGCGGTATCCACCGTCGCGCCGCACCAGATGCGCAGCCCCGGCGGAGCGTCGCGATACCCGCCGATGTCGAAGGCGGCGCCTTCCGCCTCCAGCAGCGACACCATCTTCTTGATAACCGCTTCGTCCGCATCGACCGTCAGGCAGACGCTGGTTTTCGACCGCGACGCCTCGTCCACGGCGAGATGCCCCAGCCAGTCACGCTCCGCGACGATCCGATCCAGCGCGGCGGCATTGGCGTCGGATCGCGCGATCAAGCCGCCAGCGCCGAGCCCCTTGGCCCATTCCAGCGCCCAGATCGCATCCTCGACCGCCAGCATCGAAGGCGTGTTGATCGTCTCGCCCTTGAATACGCCCTCGGTCAGCTTGCCCTTGGAGACGAGGCGGAACACCTTCGGCAGCGGCCAGGCGGGAGTGTAGCTTTCCAGCCGCTCGACCGCGCGTGGGCCCAGAATGAGCACGCCGTGCGCGCCCTCGCCGCCCAGCACCTTCTGCCAGCTGAACGTCGCGACATCGATCTTGTCCCACGGCAGGTCGTAGGCGAACACGCCGCTGGTCGCATCGGCGAAGCACAGCCCCTCGCGATCGTCCGCGATCCAGTCGCCATTCGGCACGCGCACGCCGCTGGTGGTGCCGTTCCAGGTGAACAGCACGTCGTTCGACCAATCGACCTGGCGAAGATCGGGCAGTTGGCCGTAATCGGCGCGGATCACCGTCGGATCGATCTTCAGCTGCTTGACCGCGTCGGTCACCCAGCCCTCACCGAAGCTTTCCCAGGCCAGCGCGGTCACCGGGCGAGCGCCGAGCATCGTCCACATCGCCATTTCATAGGCGCCGGTGTCGGAGCCGGGGACGATGCCGATGCGGTGGGTGTCGGGCAGGTTCAGCAGTTCGCGCATCAGGTCGATGCAATATTGCAGGCGCTGCTTGCCCAGTTTCGAGCGGTGCGACCGCCCGAGCACGTCGGTCGCGAGCCTGGCCGGATCATAGCCGGGCGGCTTGGCGCAGGGACCGGAGGAAAAATGCGGACGCGCCGGTTTGGTGGCGGGCTTCGCAGGCGCAAGAACGGCGTCGGCGGCAGTCGAATCAGTCATGTCAGACTCTCCTCACAGAGAGCACGCGCGGCGTTGGGACCGCGTGGCCCGTCGACGGCCCTAGCGGCGGCGCCCCACCTTGGCAACCTCCCGTCGCGCCGACGACTCTCTTCGTCACCACGGGCTTGTTCCGGGGGGCGCCGTGCCGCAAGCCGACGCGATGCGGGATCAGCGGATGGGCGGCCGCCGGATCGGGTCCGGCATGACATGGGTATCATTGGTGCTGGCCCTCGCCGCCTGCGGCCGGATGGAACGGCCCGCACCGCAACCGCCGCGCCCCGAGGTCGCCGGCCCATCCGCGCGCGAAACCGCGCAATGTTTCGCCGATCTGCGCGCGCTGGGGGTCGAATTCCAGCCGCTCCCGGATCGCCGGACGGGACCGGGCTGCGCATTGATCGGCACCGTCAAGCTGCTCGACATCGGGGTGCCGACCGCCAATCTGGGCGCGATCCGGTGCGGTCAGGCGCGTGCCTTCGCCGCCTGGGCGCGCAACGGCGTCGCCCCCGCCGCCTATCAGATCCTCGGGTCGGAATTGTCGCGGATCGTCAGCATGGGCAGCTACGCCTGCCGCAACACCGTCGGCACCACCGGGCCGGCGCGACGTTCCGGCCATGCGATCGCCAACGCGATCGATATCGCCGCGTTCGAGCTGAAGGACGGCCGCCGCATCTCGATCCTGTCGGACTGGCATTCGCCCGATCCGGCGGTGCGACGCTTCCTGACGACGAGCCACACCTCCGCCTGCCGGCGCTTCGGGACGGTGTTGTCGCCGGATTATAACGCGGCGCACCGAGACCATCTGCACCTCGAGGACGATGGCGCGCATTTCTGCCGCTGATCGGAACGTTGCGGCCCGGGCCGGCTTATTGCGGCTGTCATCTTTGAGGCCTATCGACCGCCCATGTCAGATACACGAGTACCCAGCCGCGTCTTTCCCCGTGCAAAGCAGGATGCCGACGCCGCCGCCCACAATATCGCCACCCCGCAGACCGAAAGCCCCGCCTATCGGCTCGCGTTCCAGGACATGGATTTCCTGCTGCGCGAGGATCTGCGGCCGGTGCGCTTCCAGCTGGAGCTGCTGAAGACGCAGTTGCTGCTCGACGAGGCGCATATCGGCTCCACCTTCGTTTTCTATGGCTCGGCGCGTATTCCCGAGCCCGACAAGGCGCAGGCACTGCTCGATATGGCGACCGACGAGAAAAGCCGCCGCATCGCCGAGCGGCTGGTGGCGAAGAGCAAATATTACGACATGGCGCGCGAGCTGGCGCAATTATGCTCCAACTTCCCGCGTGACGAAGCCGGGCGGCGCCATTTCGTCGTCTGTTCCGGCGGCGGCCCGTCGATCATGGAGGCCGCCAATCGCGGCGCCGCCGACGTCCATGCCGAATCGATCGGGCTCAACATCGTGCTGCCGCATGAACAGGCCCCCAATCCCTATGTCACGCCGTCGCTCAGCACGCAGTTCCACTATTTCGCGCTGCGCAAGATGCACTTTTTGCTCCACGCCCGCGCACTGGCGGCGTTCCCGGGCGGATTCGGCACCTTCGACGAGCTGTTCGAACTGCTGACACTGGTTCAGACCGGCAAGGTCGAACCGATCCCGGTGCTGCTGTTCGGACGCGAGTTCTGGGAGCGCGTCGTGAATTTCGAGGCGCTGGTGGAAGAGGGCGTGGTGTCCGAACGCGACCTCGCGATCTTCCGTTATGTCGACAGTGCCGCGGAAGGCTGGGCCGTGGTGCAGGACTTCTATCGCGCCCGCGCGGAACAGGCGGCGCGCTGAACGCAAGCATCTCCGCCCCGACCGCCACCGCGGCCGGGGCGACGGCGCCTTATGGCTTCGCCGATGGCGGCACCACCGCGAGGCCCTTGTCCTTCTGCGCCGCCGGATCGACCGAGGGAGCGCCGGAGGCGGGAGTGCCGTGATTGGCGAGATCGGCGGTGTCGCCCTTCGCGCTATCGGTGACGTTCGCCACCGCCGCCGCATCAGCCGGCTTCGCATCCGCGGCGGGGGCCGCCGGCAGCGGCAGGTTCGATCCCTGCTGGTTCAGATACAGGATCACATTGGCGCGATCCTGCGGGTTGCCCAGCCCGGCGAAGGTCATCTTCGTGCCGTTGGCGAACTTGCGCGGCGACGTCAGCCACGCGTCCATCTTCTCGAAGTCCCAATTGCCGCCGACGCCCTTCAGCGCGTCGGAGAAGGCGAACCCGCCCTTGCCCTGCGCGATCCCCTCGCCAAGGGTGGCGTACAGATTCGGGCCGATGCCGTTCGCGCCGCCCTGGTTGATCGTGTGGCACGCGGCGCACTTCTTGAAGACGTCGGCGCCTTTGGCCGCGTCGGCGGTCGCCAGACGGGTCGCGATCGGCGCCGCCGCCTCACCGCCGCCGCCAGCGCCGGCCTCTTCGACGCCCTCGATCGGGTAGCCCATCTTCTCGGGGCGTTCGCCATGGAACATCATACCGCCCACGATCGAAAGCCCCAGGGCAACACCGGCCCCCGCCAGTACCCAGCCCGCAATCGTGTTGTTCCGATCGTCCATGTGCGCCATCCGCCCCTTTTGATTGTGGCAACCCATAGAAAAGCGATCTGCGCACCGCAAGCGCTTGAGCGTAACGCGCCCGTCTTCTACGTCGCCGCTCCATCATGGAGAATTACGCCGCCCCCGCCCGATCGCTCGTCGCCACGCTGTCCGCCGCCGCCGCCGCCGCGCCGGAACGGGCGGTCGCCTTCCAGGGCGCGCCCGGCGCGAACAGCCATGTCGCGGTGACCGAAGCCTTTCCCGACGCACTGGCGCTGCCCTGTTTCGACTTCGACGACGCGCTGGAGGCGGTGAAGGACGGGCGCGCCGGCTGCGCGATCATTCCGATCGAAAATTCGCTCCACGGCCGCGTCGCCGACATTCATTTCCTGTTGCCGGAATCGGGGCTGGTGATCGTCGGGGAGCATTTCCTGGCGATCCGCCACGCCCTGATGGGATGCGGCCCGCGCGACGGCGTGCGCCACGCGATGAGCCATCCGCAGGCGCTGGGGCAATGCCGCCACTGGCTGAAGGCGCATGGCATCGCGCCAATGAGCTACCCCGACACCGCCGGGGCGGCGGCGGTGGTGGCGGAGGCGCGCGACCCATCGGTCGCCGCGCTCGCCCCGCCCGGCGCGGCGGCGCTGTACGGGCTGGATCTGCTGGCCACCGATATCGCCGATGCGGACCACAACACCACCCGCTTCGTGACGCTGGCGCGCGGCGCCCGACCGCTCACCGGCGCGGGTCCGTGGATGACCAGCTTCATCTTCGAGGTAAGGAACGTGCCGGCGGCGCTGTACAAGGCGATGGGCGGGTTCGCGACCAACGGCGTCAACATGACGAAGCTCGAAAGCTACCAGCGCGGCGGCAGCTTCGCCGCGACCGAATTCTTCGCCGATGTCGAGGGTCGACCGGGTGAACCGGGTTTCGACCGGGCGATGGAGGAACTCGGCTTCCATTCGAAATGGGTGCGCCTGCTCGGCACCTATCCGCAGGCACGTTCACGCGGCTGAGCCGTCATATCCGCGCGCCGCTCATCCCCCCTCGGCCGCCCAAACCGACAGCAGCGTATGGGCGATCGCATAAGGCGGCGGGGCCAGGAACGGCCCGTCACCGCGCAACGCCGCGCGCACCTCCTCGCGGGACACCCACATCGCATCCTCGAGCTCGTTGACGTCCAGCGTGATGCGATCGTGCGTCGCCTCCGCGACACAGGCGATCATCAGTTGCGCGGGGAACGGCCACGGCTGGCTGGCGACGTAGCGGACCGGGCCGACCGCGATGCCGGACTCCTCGGCGATCTCGCGCCGCACCGCCTCCTCGATCGATTCGCCGGGCTCCAGAAAGCCCGCGAGCGCCGAATAGCGGCCCTTGGGAAAGGTCGGCTGCCGCCCCACCAGCGCGCGCCCGTGATGCTCCGCGAGCATGATGACGACCGGGTCGACACGCGGAAAGTGCTCGGCGGTGCAGGACGGGCATTTGCGCCCCCACCCGGCGCGGAACAGCGCGGTTTCGTGCCCGCAATTGGCGCAGAACCGATGCCGCAGGTGCCAGTCGACCAGTGACCGCGCCGCCGCATAGATCGCCGCCTCGCCCGGTCGCAGGTCCCCGAGCAGCTTGAACAGGTGCGGGGAGCGGGCGAACGGCGCCGCCTGCACCCCCGGCACCACCGCCGCGAAACGCGGGCGCCCGTCCTCGAGCCCGAGCAGCACGAACTCCGCCTCGTCCGGCGCGTCGGACAACATGCCCCAGGCAAGCCGGCCGTCCGCATCGATATCGGGATCGAGCCCGTCGAGTCGCAGTAGCCGTGCCTGCCAATTGCCCATCGCCGCAGCGATCCCCTCCGCATCGTGGCGAAGATGGTCGGCGCGGTCGAGCGTCCCGCCGGTGAAACCGGGCGCAGCCGTCACGGACGCGCCCTCATCGCGCCGGCCATATCGCGCAGCAGCGCGGCGGGAACCTCGCGCCGCAGCGGCATCGAGCCAGGCGGGAAGATGTTGACCATCACCACGCCGCGAAATTTTCGCGTCGGATTGACCCAGGACACGGTATTGGCGGCGCCGTCCCAGCCATAGGTGCCCGCCAGCACGCCGGGCCGGTCGACCAGCGTGACATAGCCGCCCGCGCCATAGCCCGCCTCGTCGGTGGCGCCGTTCGATGCGGGGAAGACCACGCCGGGCGGCAACAGGTTCGACGTCGCCAGGCGCACCGTCTCGGGCTTCAGGATACGCACGCCATCCAGCGTGCCGCCTTCCTGGATCATGTGCAGGAAACGATCGTAATCGCGCACCGACGCCACCAGCCCCGCGCCGCCATAAGCGAAGCTCGGCCGCTGCAGGAACACCGATGTCGCCGCCGGGTCGAACGGCAGGCTTTCGCCGTTGAGCACCGCATAGTTCGTCGCCAGCCGCGACGCCTCCGCCGCCGGCACCTGCCAATAGGTCGACGTCATCCGCAGCGGATTCAGGATGCGGGTCTGCACGAAGCGGTCGAGCGGCATCCCGCTGGCCTTCTCGATCACCGCCCCCATCACGTCGAGGCCGATCGAATAGCTCCACTTCGTGCCCGGCTCGGCGATCAGCGGCAGCGTCGCCACCCGTTCGGCGAAGGCTGCCAGCGTCGCCGGACGCGCCGCCCGCGCCTGTCGCTCGGTTGCCGCGTTCACCTGCAGGGGCAGGATACCCTGCCGCTCATATTCCTTCAGCAACGGCCCTTTGGCGTTGATACTATACGCCAGCCCGGCAGTGTGGGTCAGCAGTTCGCGGATCGTGATCGGTTTCGTCGCGGGGCGCGATTCGAGCGACGTGTCGGGGCTGGTCAGCACCCGCATCGTCGCGAATGCGGGAAAATATTTCGACAGCGGATCATCCAGCCCGATCCTGCCCTCCTCGATCAGGATCATCGCCGCCATCGCGGTGACCGGCTTGGTCATCGAATAGATCCGCCACAGGCTGTCCGGCCCCGCGGCGGGCGCGCCGGCCGCATAGGACAGCCGCCCGGCCGCAACGAAGACCGTCGGGGCGTCACCGACGCCAAAGGCGCCCGCGATCCCCGGCACGCGCTTCGCCGCGACATAGCCGTCGAACAACGCCTGCGTCGCGGGCAGCGGCGTCGAACGCGGGATGGAGACGGACGCCGCGGTGGCGGCGGGGCGGGGCGCCGCGGCGGGCGTGGCACGCTGCGCCTGCCCGGCCCAGCCACTGCCGGCGGCAGCGGCGGCGAGCGCGATCGCACCGGCCGCACTCCAGATCATGTGCGCTTTCATCGACTACGCTCTCCTCACCGCCTCAGCCGCCTTGGCGAACAATGTCGGCAGCCCCGCCGACTCCAGTCGATCGATCGGCCACCATTCGCCCTGGTTGCTGGCGTGATGCGTGTCCGCCCGCACAAGCGCAAGGTCGATCGTGAAATGGGTGAAGCCGTGGCTGACCTGTGCCGCGACGGCGCGCCAGTCGGCAGCGACCGGCGCGCCGGCCAGACCCGGCGGCGTGTCGCTCCACGGCCCGGTCGGCAGCGCGCGCATGCCGCCCAGCAATCCCTGGTCGGGTCGGCGCACCAGCAGCACATGGCCGTCGCGCTCCAGCCAGAAGATCGTGCCGTAGCGGTGCGGCCGTACCGCCCGGGGTTTCTTGACGGGGAAGGCATCGGGCGTTCCCGCCGCGCGCGCGGCGCACCTTTCCGCGATCGGGCACAACA
>NZ_JBELIE010000005.1:41336-46518 GCF_042091075.1 Sphingomonas sp.
GCTTCCTGGATGTGCAGATCCCGGAGCCGAGGTCCATCATCGCCTGCGCGAAATCGCCGGCCCGCGCATCCGGGGTGATCGTTTCCGCCGCCGCGCGGATCGCCCGGCGCGCGCCCGGCAGCGGCGCCGCAATCGCGAACAGCCGCGCCACGACGCGCTCGACATTGGCGTCGACCACCACCGCGCGCCGGCCAAAGGCGATCGCCGCCACCGCCGCCGCGGTATAATCCCCGAAGCCCGGCAAGGCGCGCAACGCCGCCTCGGTATCGGGCAGCGCCCCGCCATGCTCCGCCGCGATCACCCGCGCCGCCGCCAGCAGGTTTCGCGCGCGGGCATAATAGCCCAGCCCGGCCCATGCCGCCATCACCGCCGCCTCGTCCGCCGCCGCCAGATCGGCGAAACCGGGCCAGCGCGCCACCCATGCGACGAAGCGCGGCCGCACTGTCGCCACGGTCGTTTGTTGCAGCATCACCTCCGACAGCCACACGCGATACGGATCGGGCGTGTCACCCGGCCTCGCACGCCACGGCAGGTCACGGCGATTCCGATCGTACCAGTCGAGCAGCGGGGCGGCGACATCGCGGCGCTTGGCGTCCATGCCCCGGCTATGGCATGGGACGCCAAATGAGCAAGCGCGAGCGCGCCCCCACCCCACCGCCCGAGCGGCAGAACCGATCCCGCGCGGTGGCCGAACTGCTGCCCGCGATCGGCGGCGCCGCCTTCCGCCGCTTCGGCTTCGTTCAGTCGGCGATCGTCACCCGCTGGCCCGAGATCATGGGGGAGCGACTGGCGGCGGTCAGCAGCCCCGAATCGATCCGCTTCCCGGTCGGCAAGAAGCAAGGCGGCACGCTGACGCTGACGGTGCGCGGCGCGCATGCCCCGATGATGAGCCATCTGACCGGCGAGATCATCGACCGGGTCAACCGCTTCTTCGGCTATGCCGCGATCGAGCGGGTCGCGATCCGCCAGGGTGAGATCACCAAGCGTGCCGAGCGGCGTGCGCCGCCGTCGCTCGCCCCCGCCCCGCACGATCTGGGCGACAGTTTGAAAACGATCGCCGATCCCGAACTGAAGGCGGTGCTGGAGGCGCTCGCTTCGGGAGTCGCCGGCGCCGCTTCCGCCCCCACCCCCCGCCCCGTGCTGCCGAAGGTTCGATGACGCGCCCGTTGCTCCTTATCGCTGCGCTGGCACTTGCCGCGCCGCTTGCCATTTCCGCCGCGCCCGCCACCACGCCGCGCCCCTGGACCAACGTGGCGACCCCGATCGCGACTGGCAGCTACCTGATCGGCAACCCCCGGGCGCGAGTGAAGCTGGTCGAATATGTCAGCTACACCTGCCCGCACTGCGCGCATTTCGCCGCCGAATCGGGCCCGGCGCTAAAGGCGATGATCCGCTCCGGCAGTGTCAGCGTGGAGATCCGCAACCAGGTTCACGATGCCATGGATCTCGCCGCCACCGCGCTGGCGCGCTGCGCCGGCCCCGCCGCCTTTCCCGCGCTGCACGAGGCCCTCTATGCCCGCCAGCAGCAATGGTATGAGCGTGGCGCGGCGTGGAGCCAGGGCAATGCCGAACGCATTTCGAGCTGGCCGCAACTGGCACAGATGAAGGCGCTGGCGGACGGCGCCGGGCTGGTCCAGATCGCCACCGCCGCGGGCGCCCCCGCCGCCGCGATCGACGCCTGTTTCGCCACCGACGCGCAGGTGAAGCGCGCCATCGCGGTGTCGGAAAGTACCGGCAAGGTGCCGGGCACGCCCGCATTCGAGATCAACGGAAAGCTGATCGAGGGCGTCGGCTGGGCGCAGCTGGAACCGCGATTGCGCGCGGCCGGCGCCCTATGAGCGCCGAGACGAACAAGGGTTGGACGGAGTGATGTCGATGAAGCGTTACGCGATACTACCGCTGGCGGCGCTCGCGCTGCTGGCAGGCTGCAACAAGAGCGGCGAGGGCAATGGCAGCGCGCCGACCGCCCCCGCCGGATCCGTCGCGGCAGTCGCCGCACCCGCCGGGCAGGATTGGACGCAGACGGTCGCGCAGACGGCGGAGGGCGGCTATGTCGTCGGCAATCCCAACGCCCCGCTGAAGCTCGTCGAATATGGCTCGCGCCTGTGCCCCACCTGCGGCGCGTTCGCCAACACCGGCATGCGCCCGCTGATGGACAATTACGTCAAGACCGGGAAGGTTTCGTATGAGTTCCGCGAATATCTGGTGCATGGCGCACCCGATTTCGCCCCGGCGCTGCTCGGCCGTTGCGCGGGAACCGCGCCGTTCTTCCCGATGCTGGAACAGATGTTCGCGGAGCAGCCCAATGTCCTGCCGAAGATGGAGGATGCGGGCGCCTTCCAGCAGCAGATCCAGGGCCGCCCCCCGGGCCAGCAGTTCACCGCCTGGGCGGAGAAGCTGGGCTTCATCGACTTCGCGAAGCAGCGCGGGCTGACGGAGGCACAGGCGCGCGCCTGCCTGACCGATCAGAAGCAGATCGACGCGCTGGTGAAATACATGGACGCGGGCACCGAAAAGGGCGTGACCGGCACCCCCACCTTCTTCCTGAACGGAGAGAAGCTGGACAACCTCGTCACCTGGCAGGGGGTCGAGGGCGCGCTGAAGAACGCCGGGGCCTGATCGCGCCGCGATGCGGATCAAGCGGCTGCGGCTGACGGGTTTCAAAAGCTTCGTCGACCCGGCCGATTTGTTGATCGAGCCGGGGCTGACGGGCGTCGTCGGCCCCAATGGCTGCGGCAAGTCGAACCTGCTCGAGGCGCTGCGCTGGACGATGGGGGAGAACAGCCCCAAGTCGATGCGCGGCGCCGGCATGGACGACGTCATCTTCGCCGGCACCGCGACCCGCCCGCCGCGCGATTTCGCGGAAGTGTCGCTGCTCGCCGACGTGGCCGGTGCCGAGGGCGTGGCGGAGCGTGAGGTGGTGCGCCGGATCGAACGCGGCGCCGGGTCGGCCTATCGGATCGACGGACGCGACGTGCGTGCGCGCGACGTGCAGTTGCTGTTCGCCGATTCGGCCACCGGCGCGCACAGCCCCGCGCTGGTCAGCCAGAACAGGATCGGCGCGATCATCGCCGCGCGCCCCGCCGAACGCCGCGCGATGCTGGAGGAAGCGGCCGGAATCGCCGGACTGCACGTCCGCCGCAAGGAGGCCGAAGCCCGGCTGCGCGCCACCGAGGCCAATCTGGCGCGAATCGACGAACTGATCGCAGACCAGGCCACCCGACTGGCGGCATTGCGACGCCAGGCGCGCGCCGCGGAACGCTATCGCCTGTTGTCCGATCAGATCCGCATCGCGGAGGCGCGCATGATCTTCGCCCGCTGGCGCGAGGCGGCGCAGGCGGCGGAAGCAGCCAAAGCGGAGGCGACGGCGGCGGACGCAGCGGTGATCGCGGCCGCCGCGCTGGAGCAGCGCACCGCCGCCGAACAGCGCGACGCGGTCGAGCGGCTGTCGGCGGCGCGCGCGGAGGCATTGGCGGCGCGCGACCGCGCAGGCGAGATCGCACACCAGCTCAGCCGCGCGCGCGAACAGCGCCATGGCCTGCAACGCCGGCTGGCCGAGATGGACTCCGCCGCGTTGCGTATCGCGGAGGATCGCGCGCGGGAAGACGCGCTGGCGCATGATGCGGCCGCCGCGCTGGCCCGCCTGGGCGATGAAGTGGCCGCGCTCGACGGCGCGATCGCTGCCGCCGCCACCGCAACCCCGACGCTCGACGCCGCGCTGGCCGATGCGGAGCGGCATGCCCGCGATATCGAGGTGGCGTTGGCACAGGCGCTGTCCGCGCAGGCGGCGGAAACCGCCGAGCGGCGCGTCGCCACCGCGGCGCAGGCCGCTGCCACGACCCGCCTCGATCGCGCCCGCCGCGATGCGGCGCAACTGGCTCAGGCACTGGATGCGCTGGATGACCTGAGCGGGATCGAGGCGGCGCTGCAGGACGCGCGCGGCCGCCACGCGGCGGCACTCGACCGGGCGACCAAGGCGCGCGGGGCGCTGCAATGGGCAGACACCAGCGAGGCGGAGGCGGGAGCGGAACGCGACGCCGCCGAAGCCGCACGCGCGACCGCGCTCGCGGCGCTGGCGGCGCTGGACGGCGAGATGGCCGCGCTCACCCGCGCGACGCAGCAGGCGGGTGACCGGCTGCTCGACGCGATCGATGCCGAACCCGGCTTCGAACGCGCGCTGGCCGCTGCGTTGGGGGACGATATCGAATCGTCGCTGACGGACTGGCACGGCTCACCGATCGCTCCGCACGATCCCCCCGCCCCGACCGGCACCTTGCCGCTCGCCGCACGGGTCGCGGCGCCGGACGCGCTGGCGCGGCGCCTGTCGCAGATCTTCCTCGTCGAGATTGATTCGGGTCAGGCGCTCGCCCCCGGGCAGCGCATCGTCACCCGCGAGGGGCAGCTGAGGCGCTGGGATGGCTATCAGACCGATGGCGGCGGGGCGGCGGCGGCGGAGCGGCTGGAACGGCGCAACCGCCTCGCCGCACTGACCGCACAGCGCCCGGAGGCGCAGAAAGCGGTCGATCACGCAACGGAGCGTCGCACCGCACTCGACGAACGGATCGCGCGCGCGCGGGCAGCGGCACAATCCGCACGCGCGCTGCTGGCGGAGGCTGAGCACGACCAGCGCATCGCGCAGCGCAACGAGGATCGCGCGAGCGGCCAGATCGAGCGCCTCGCGGGGCAGCGCGCCGATCTGGAGCAGCGGCGCGACCGGGTCGCCGCCGACATCGCCGAGGCGGAAGCGGAGCGGGAGCGCGCCGCCGCCGCGCTGCTGGCTCTCCCCGATGGGGCCGCCACCACCGCGACCACCGCGCGCTTGCAGGGCGAGGCGCAGGCCGCGCGCGCCGGAGTGGCGCTGGCGCGCGCCGATCGTACCGGGCATGACCGGATGCTGGCGCAGGCGCGCGAACGCCGCGCCGCCGCGACCGCCGAGGCGCAGGGCTGGAAGGGGCGGGCGGGCGAGGCGGCGCGACGTATCGCCGATATGGATCGCCGCGCGACGACGTTGGCCCAGGAACGCGAAGCGCTGGCCGACCGCCCGGCGCGACTCGCGGCGCAGATCGGTGAGCATGAAGCCGCGCACGACGCCGCCCGCACAGCCGCCGAGCATACGCAGGCCAGCGAACGGGAGGCAGACGTTGCCGCTCGCCTGGCGGACGCCGCGCATACCCGCGCCGGG
>NZ_JBELIE010000116.1:0-10381 GCF_042091075.1 Sphingomonas sp.
GTCGGTCGCGCGGCGCCCCTGGGCTTTCTCTGCGCCGCCGCTGGACAGGCTGGCCAGCAGGCGCTCCTCGCGATCGGTGACGATCAGGCGTCCCTTGGCATGTTCCTCCACCCAATAATGATGGGTGTCGGTACGAACCCCGAACGACAGATCGCGCAGCATCGCCATCGGCGCATCGACCTGCCATCCCCGTGATGTCGCGGTCAGCGGATAGAGGCCGGCTCCTCCCTCGCGGCGATAGGTGCCGGCGATCAGCCGCGGAGGCGCCAATTCCGCGCGCGCGACCCCGGCGGGGAACAATGCCCCGGCGGCGAGCGCGACCAGCGTGTCGCGGCGGGTTGGCGAGCGAGGATCCATCCCCTTGTCATGGCCGCACCGATGACGGGCTGCAACGATCTTCCGCAGGATCTTCCCCGGCCTCGCCACGCGCGCATGCACGCGATCGCGCGCCGCGCCGCTAGCGATCCGTTCGCACCGCGCCCGCCGTGCGGACCGCTTCGAGCGTCGGCAGCCCGTTGACCGCCATCAGCAGGTCCGCCTCCGCCAACAGGCAACGCAATACATGCGCGCATCCTTCGGCACCGCCCAGCGCCAGGCCATAGCTGTAGGGGCGTCCAACGCCGACCAGATCGGCGCCCAGCGCGATCGCCTTGATCATGTCCGTGCCCGATCGGATGCCGCTGTCGAACAGCACCGGCACACGCCCCGCCACCGCCGCGGCGACCGCGGGCAGCATGTCAATCGCGCCGATCCCGCCGTTCGCCTGCCGCCCGCCGTGGTTCGACACGTAAATGCCGTCCGCTCCCGCATCGATCGCCCGGCGGGCATCGTCGGGATGACAAATCCCCTTCAGCACGATCGGCAGCGTCGTCAGCGATGTCAGCCATGGCATATCATCCCAGGTGAGCACCTTGCCGAAGGTCGCCCCCCAGGTGCCGATCGCGGCGCGGGGATCCTCCTGCGGCGGCTTGGCGAGCAGTTTCAGGAAGGCGGGGTCGGTGAAATAGTTGGTCAGCACATGCCCGCGCAGCTGCGGGAAATTGGAGACGTTCAGATCGCGCGGGCGCCAGCCGGTCACCCAGGTATCCAGCGTGACGACGATCGCGTCATAGCCTGCCGCCTCCGCACGCGACACCAGGCTGGCGGCCACATCGCGATCGCGCGGGGTGTAGAGCTGGAACAGCGCGGGCGTGTCGCCGCACGCGCGCTTCACATCCTCCAGCGGATCGTTCGACAGCGTCGAGGCACATAGCGGCACCCCGGTGGCGGCGGAGGCGTGTGCCGCCGCAAGATCGCCATGGCCGTCCTGCGTGCAGATCCCCGTCACCCCGACCGGCGCCATGAACAGGGGCGAGGGCAGGGTGCGGCCGAACAAGGACGCCGACAGATCGCGTTGCGCGCAATCGACCATCATGCGTGGCACCATGCCCCAGTGCCGGAAGGCGCGGGCATTCTCATCCTGCGTCCATTCGTCGCCGCATCCGCCCTGCACATAGTTCAACACGCTGGGCGGCATCGCCGCCTCCGCGCGCGCCTTCAACGTCGCGAAATCGACCGGCCATGCCGGCTGCACGCCCGATAGCCCGGCGCCGTAGATCGCATTCTGCAAATCGCCGTAATGCGGCATGTTTTCTCTCCTGTTGGCAAGGAGAGTGACGGCGGCGGCGGGGAAAGGGAAGGGGCATCGAAGCGCTTGCCCCGTCCATTCCACGCAGTTCGCGACAATCCGCGGTGATTGTCCGGCGCCAACGAAAAAGGGCCGGGAGAGCGTGTCTCCCGGCCCGATCCTTGTCGTGACGATGCTGGCGTTTAGGCGCCGGCGACTTCGGCGACGTCGACCTTGATGCCCGGGCCCATCGTCGAGCTGACCGCGATCTTCTTGACGTACTTGCCCTTGGCGCCCGACGGCTTGGCCCGCACCACCGCATCGACCAGCGCGTCGAAGTTACGGCGCAGATCTTCCTGCGCGAACGACGCCTTGCCGATGCCGGAGTGAATGATGCCGGCCTTTTCGACGCGATATTCGACCTGGCCGCCCTTGGCCGCCTTCACCGCTTCGGCGACGTTCATCGTGACCGTGCCGAGCTTCGGGTTCGGCATCAGACCCTTGGGGCCCAGCACCTTGCCCAGGCGGCCGACGACGCCCATCATGTCCGGGGTCGCGATGCAGCGGTCGAAATCGATCGTGCCGTTCTGCACCGTCTCCATCAGATCCTCCGCGCCGACGACATCGGCACCGGCGGCACGCGCCTCGTCCGCTTTCGGACCGCGGGCGAACACACCCACGCGCACCGTTTTGCCGGTGCCGGCAGGCAGCGTGACCACGCCACGCACCATCTGGTCGGCGTGACGCGGATCGACGCCGAGGTTCAACGCGACCTCGATCGTCTCGTCGAACTTCGACGTCGCGCCCGATTTCGCCAGCGCGATCGCCTCGTCGACGCCGTGCAGCTTCTCACGATCGATCGTGACGGCCTTCTGCTTCTTGGTCAGCTTCGCCACGGTCTCAGCCCTCCACCACTTCGAGGCCCATCGCGCGGGCCGAACCTTCGATGATGCGGGTCGCCGCGTCGATGTCGTTCGCGTTCAGATCCTTCATCTTGGTCTGCGCGATTTCGGCCAGCGCCGAACGCTTGATCTTGCCCGCGGACACCTTGCCCGGCTCCTTCGAGCCCGACTTCAGGTTCGCCGCCTTCTTGATCAGGAAGGTCGCCGGCGGCGTCTTCGTGACGAAGGAGAAGCTGCGATCGGCATAGACGGTGATGACGGTGGGAAGGGGCGCGCCCTTTTCCATGTCGCCGGTCTGCGCGTTGAACGCCTTGCAGAATTCCATGATGTTCACGCCGCGCTGGCCCAACGCCGGGCCGATCGGCGGCGACGGGTTCGCAGAGCCGGCGGGCACCTGCAGCTTGATATAGCCGGTAATCTTCTTTGCCATGTCACTCTCTGTTCCGGGCGGACGCCCGATGGCGCCGGCCCTGCTTCAAGTCGAGCGGTTCGAGCAGGCGCGTTGCCGCACCCTCCCGCAAGCTTTCCTCGGCGATGTGCGTTGGAAAGCGGGGCCCTTAGCGAAAGGTGACCCGAAACGCAAGATGATCGGGGGCAGGAAAGCCCCATGGAAAGTCGGTTCGCGCGCCGGTATCACCGCCGCCCTCGGGTAGCGGCCGTCCGGCACCTGGATTGTCCGAGCGAACCCTGTGTCGTCGCGGCTTGGCATGCGCACCCGGTCGCCGACCGGGGAAAGCCAATGCTTACTTGCTGCGTTCGACCTGTTCGAAATCGAGCTCCACCGGCGTCGCGCGTCCGAAGATGCTGACCGACACCTTGACCTTGCTCTTGTCGAAATCGAGTTCCTCGACGGTGCCGTTGAAGCTGGCGAACGGACCTTCCAGCACCTTGACCGCGTCGCCGATCTCGTAATCGACCTTGACCTTGGTCTTGGGTGCGGCGGCCGTCTCTTCCTTGGAGCTGAGCATCCGCGCGGCTTCCGCCTCGGAAATCGCTTGCGGCTTGCCGGACGAGCCGAGGAAGCCGGTCACCTTCGGGGTGTTCTTGACGAGGTGATAGACGTCGTCGTTCATGTTCAGCTTGGCGAGCACATAGCCCGGCATGAACTTGCGCTCGACCGAGATCTTCTTGCCGCGACGCGCCTCGGTCACCGTTTCGGTCGGCACCTCGATCTGTTCGACCAGCTGCTCCAGCCCCATGCGGGCGGCTTCGGACATGATCGAATCGCGGACCTTGCCCTCGAAGCCCGAATAAGCATGGATGATGTACCAGCGCGCCATCGCGTCTCTTCCCGTCTTTACTGCGCCAGGCTCAGCAGCAGCTTCACCACCGCGTTGAAGAATGAATCAACGCCCAGGAAAAACACCGCGAGAATGGTCGTCATGATGACGACCATCACGCCGGTCATCACGGTTTCGCGGCGCGTCGGCCATACGACCTTCGCGGTTTCGGTGCGCACCTGCTTGATGAACTCGAGCGCTGTGTTCGCCACTGATTGAGCCTTGCCTTGTCTGTCGTCCCGGCCAGCTTCCGGCATAGGTCCGCCACCGCTGCCTTCGGTCGAAGGAAGCGGTGAGGGCCGTCCGCGCTGTCGGATGTGAGGCCGGACATAGGATCGTGCCACGGAAAAGGCAAGCCGCGCTCAAGCAGCATGTCCGCCGTCGCCGATCGTGAAAAGGGGCCCGGGGAAGTGCCCCGAGCCCCTCGTCTGGCCGCTCCCGTACAGGAGAGAACAGGATCAGTTGCTGTCGGAATCGTCGCTGTCGTTGACGATGGCGATCACGCCGATCGCAGCGATGCCCGCCAGAATGGCTGCGGCGAAGAAGCCGGCGCCGGCCAGCTGGCTCTTCTTCGAGGTCGCGGTCGCTGCGCGCGCGTTCGACACCGACAGGCTGGCGGCGGGGTTGGAGGACGCCGGCGCGGCGGCGGCGATGGTCGGCGTGGCAATAAGGCTGAGGGCCGCGGCCCCGGCAAGGATCGATCGCATCATTGTGCTCCCATTCACGGTCGAATACGCGCAGTACGAGGCACGGCGCAAAACCAAGAATGCACGCGTGAGGGCATTCGATCCCGTGATGTGCAAAAAAAAGTACATTGTCCCGTCACGGGACTGAAAGACGGGAAGGCGCACCGCGGGCGCTTGCATTTCCGAGAATCCGGCGGCGACCGACGCTACGACCGATCGGAATTGGCAGGAGTGGAGGGACTCGAACCCACGGCCCTCGGTTTTGGAGACCGATGCTCTACCAACTGAGCTACACTCCTGTGTGGCGCCGCCCTATGCGTCGCGGTGGCGGCAAGTCAAGCGCTGCCACCGGAAAGTGGGAAAAGATCATGCCGCGCGCATCGCCCGGTCGTGCCGCGCGGCCAGGGCGCGCGCCTCCATCACCGGCAACGGACGACCGAAGTAAAAGCCCTGGATACGGGTACAGCCCAATTGCTGGATCATGTGCAATTCCGCCTCGCTCTCCACGCCTTCCGCCACCGTTGCCATATCGAGGCTGGTGGCGAGCGCGACCACCGCGCGGATAATCGCGATCGCCTCGGCGGAGCCGGCGGCCGCTGCCTGGGTGAAGCTGCGATCGATCTTGATCGACGAGAAGCGCGTCTTGCCCAGATAGCCGAGCGACGAATAGCCGGTGCCGAAATCGTCGAGGCTGAGCCCCACACCCATTTCAAGCACCTGATCCAGGATTCGCGTCGCGCCGGTGCCCTCGCGCAGGAACACGCTTTCGGTCACTTCCAGATCGAGCCGTGACGGTGCCAGGCGGCTGTTCGCCAACGCCGAGGCGACGACCGTGGTGAATTGCGGATTGTGGAGTTGAGTCGGGGAGACGTTGACCGCGACCCTGATATCACTGGGCCAGCGCGCCGCTTCCTCGCAGGCGGTGCGCACCACCCAGTCTCCGATCGGCCCGATCAGCCGCGCTTCCTCCGCGATCGGGATGAATTTCGCGGGCGATACCGGGCCGATCTCCGGATGGTTCCAGCGCAGCAGCGCCTCGAAGCTGCGCAGCGCGCCATCATGGGCGTTCACCACCGGCTGGTAGACGAGATGCAACTGGCCTTTTTCGAGCGCGCGCCGCAACGACATTTCGAGGACGCGCCGCTCCTCCGCCTCGGAATGCAATTGCGGCTCATAGGCGTGGAAGACGCCGCCGCCGCGATCCTTGGAGCGATAGAGCGCGAGATCGGCGGAGCGGATCAGCGTCTCCGCCGTGCGTCCGTCGCGGGGCGACACCGCCATCCCGACCGATGCACCGATATACAGCGTGTGCTGGTCGATCTCATAGGGTTGCGACAGCGTGTCGATGATCGTCCGCGCCAGATCCTCCGCCGTGGCGGTGGCGTTTACCTCACGCATCACCACCGCGAACTCGTCCCCGCCGAGGCGCCCGATCAGCTCGTTTTCGGTCATCAGCTTCGCCAGCCGCTGCGACACCAGCCCAAGCAGGCGATCGCCGACCGGATGGCCGAGCGTATCGTTGACCGCCTTGAAGCGATCGAGGTCGATCATCATGAAGGCGCACCGCGCGCGCCATTTTTCGGCTTCCGCCAGTGCGCGCGCCAGTGCCTCGTTGACGAGCAGGCGGTTGGGCAGGCCGGTCAGTGCGTCGAAACGCGCGAGGTGATTGATCCGCGCCTCCGATTCGCGTTGCTGCGTGATATCGGAGCCGACGCCGCGAAAGCCGCAGAAGCGGTCGTTTCCGTCGAAGCGCGGCGAGGCGGTGATTTCCCACCAGCGCTGTTCGCCGCCGATGATGACCGGCAGCGCCAGACCGCGAAAGCTCTCGCGGTTCTTGATCTTCTCCGCCACCTGCCGCAGTTCCGGGGAGAAATCGCCGTTCTCCCAGCCCGGGCCCGCAAGGATCTGCAGGAACGACATGCCGTTGATCGCGGTGGGATCGATTCCGCAGGCATAAGCGAAGCGCGGCGACGCGCGGATGATGCGGCGGTTCGCGTCAATCTCCCACAGCCAGTCGCTGCTGGTGCCCTCGGTATCCGCGATCTCGCCGAGCAACATGCTGACCGTTTCTTCGCGATCGGTGAGCGTCAGTTGCACCAGTCGGGACTGCGCCAGCGCCCGTGCCCGCCCCATCACGGACGAAACGAGCAACGCCGTGAACAGCAGCACCGCGAGCGCGGCCACCGGATCGTGGTACAGCGCGAGCTGTAGCACGAGCGGCAGCGCGACCACGCCGATCAGCGCCACCGCCGACATCGTCAACGGCGCGAGCGACAGCGCCACGACGGGCGCCAGGACGGCGAGGATCGTCCATAGCAGCACGATGCCGGTCTGGCCCAGTTGCGCGTCGAACCATAACGGCCCGGCGACCCAGCAGAGGCCGAGCGCCAGCCCCTCCCAGGTCGTGCGGCGCATCGCGGTCAGCGACACTTGCTGGTCGGGCGGTGGCGGCGCGCGCAGGCGGTTGAACGTGACGATTATCGCCGTCAGCGCCACCGCGCCGAGCCAGATCGATGCACGACCGATCGGGACGCGATCCCGCAATACGAGCGCTGCCAGCACCAGCGCCACGAGTTGCGTTACGAAAAGGCACATCGCCCGCTGCCGGCAGGCGAACATCAAGGCGGCGCGCACCTGCGACCAGGCAGCAGGATCACCCCCCTCTCGCCACCCCAGGAGGGCGCTGGACGGAACGCGCAATGACGCGACAGAGGCGGAGCGTGACACCACCCGCCGGGATTAGCACGGAGTGGTTGCTGGCAGGTTGCGCGTCGCGGTTAACGTGGCCGCGGCGCCCGGCCGGGGGCGACGGGGAGCGGTGGCGGCCGATCCCCGTGCGATTCAGGCGGCAAGGTCGTAAGGCTTGATCTCACCGGCCAGATACAGGTTGCGCGCCTTGGCGCGGCTCAGCTTGCCCGAGCTGGTGCGCGGCAGCGTGCGTGGCGGAATCAGTTCGACGACGCAGTTCATGCCCGTCACCGATCGCACGCGCTCGCGGATTTCGTCGCGCAGGCGAACACGTTCCGCCTCGTCGGAGCTGCGGCATTGCACCAGCACCGCCGGGGTTTCCTCGCCGCCCGGCGTGGTGATCGCGAAGGCGGCGATATCGCCGGCCTTGAAACCGGGCAGTTGCTCCACCGCCCATTCGATATCCTGCGGCCAGTGATTGCGGCCGTTGATGATGATCATGTCCTTGGCGCGGCCGACGATGAAGATATAGCCATCCGACATATAGCCCATGTCGCCGGTATCGAGCCAGCCGTCGACCAGGCATGCCTCGGTCGAGGCCGGATCGCGGAAATAGCCGACCATCACGCTGGGGCCGCGGCACCATACCTTGCCGATCGCGCCATCGGGCAACGGCGTGCCGTCCTCCTCGCGCACCTGGATTTCCATGTCGCGCACCGCCTTGCCGCAGTTCACGATCGCGCGATAGCGCTGCGGGCGGTCTTCCCCGTGGCTCATCCCCGACAGCTCGGTCTCCTCGACCAGCTCGACGCGGATGCCCTCGCCCGGCGGCATCAGCGAGACCGCCAGTGTCGCTTCGGCAAGGCCGTAGGAGGGCAGGAAGGCGGTCGCCTCGAAGCCGGCGTCCGCGAACGCATCGACGAATGCCTGCATCACATCCGGCCGGATCATGTCAGCGCCATTGCCCGCCACCCGCCAGCGCGACAGGTCGAAGCGGTCCGCCGCCTTGGTCTGGCTGGAAATGCGGCGGGCGCAGATATCGTAGCCGAAGGTAGGCGAATAGCTGAGCGACGTGCCCGGATTGCGGCTGATCAGGTCCAGCCACGACAGCGGCCGCCGTGCGAAATCCTCGGTCTTCAGATAATCCGTCGATACCTGATTGGCGACCGGCGACAGAAAGCAGCCGACCAGCCCCATGTCGTGATACCAGGGCAGCCACGATACGCAGCGATCCGATTCCTGGATCCGCACGCCATGTGCATGCGCCGCCAGATTGCTGAGCAATGCCTTGTGCGTGATCGCCACACCGTGCGGGAAGCGCGTCGACCCGCTGGAATATTGCAGATAGCAGATGTCGTCGGTGGCGGCCTGCGGCAGCGACACTTCGGTGGCGGCGCGCGTCGCGAAGAGCGACCAGTCGATCCCCTCCACCCCGGCGGCGTCCGCCGCCGCGCCGGCCAGCTTCGCCAGCTCGCTCGGGAAGATCAGCATCTTCGGATCGCAGCTCGCGAGCTGCACGCGCAACTGGTCGATATACGATTCACGGCCGCCGAACGACGTGGGCAGCGGCAGCGGCACCGGCCATGCACCCGCCAGGACCGTGCCGAAGAACAATGCGGCGAACTCGGCACTGGTTTCCGCGATCAGCGCCACCCGGTCGCCCGGTACGATCCCCGCGGCGATCAGGCGATAGGCCGCATCGCGGGCATCGTCGCGCATCTGCGCGAAGCGGTAGCCGCGCACCAGCGTGCCGCGCGCGTCATGAAAGTTGAGCCCGCGTTGCCCCTCAGCGGCATAATCGAGCGCCTCGCCCAGCGTCGCGAAATCGGACAGACGACGCGGCAGCGTGTCCTCCGTCGGGGTCGGGGTCGGCAGTGGTGCCTCGGTCAATGGCATTCGGGCAATATCGGTCGTCATCCTGTGTCCCTGTCGCAGCGACGGCGCGCGCGCAATATCCATCGGCGAAATCTGTTTTGCCGCCACGTTTAAAATCCTTCGTCACTGTGGCACAAACATGGCGTGCGCCCGCCACGCTCCGTTTCGCCACTTGATACCCCCAAGCTGGAGCAGCTCGCGCTGCGATATGTCGAGCGGTTCGCCACCACGCGCGGCAAGCTGCGCGACTATCTGACGCGCAAGATCCGGGAGCGCGGCTGGGATGACGAGCGCGCGCCGGACGCGGCAGGGGTGGCGGAGCGGATGGCGCAGCGGGGTTATGTCGACGATCGCGGCTTCGCCGAAATGAAGGGCGCGGCGCTGGAACGGCGCGGCTTCGGCGTGCGCCGGGTGGCGGAGACGTTGCGTGCGGCGGGCGTGGTGGCGGCGGACGCACAGGTGGCGATCGATCATGCGCGGGCCGCCGCATGGGAAAATGCGCTGCGGCTGGCGGAGCGGCGCCGGATCGGCCCCTTCGCGCTGGAGGAGGCGAGCGACCCACGGGTGCGTCAGCGTCATCTGGGGATGCTGCTGCGGGCCGGGCACGACAGCGCGATCGCGAGGCGTATCGTTTCGGCGCGCCCGGGCGAAATTCCCGAGCCCGATTGATCGAACAATGCTTGCGTTGCCGCATGGTGCAGTGCACCCATGACAGTGCCCTTCAACAGGGGGACAGGGAAGAACCGTAGTGCGAGACGAAGGCGCCGCACCTACCGGCGATCAGGGGCATGACGCCGGTCAAGCCAACGCTGCCGCCTCCCCGGCGGTGGCGATGACGGGCGTGCTCAAATGGTTCGACGCGACGCGCGGGTTCGGATTCGTTGTAGCTGATCCCGACCTGGCACCTGATATGGGGGACGTACTGATCCACTTCACGGTGCTGCAGGCGTTCGGCCGGCGTACCTTGCCGGAGGGGGCGCGGATCGAAGGGTTCGCCACCCGCGGCGCGCGCGGCTGGCATGCCACCGAGATCACCGCCATCGATGTCTCCAGCACCGTCGAGACGGTGCGCGAGCGGGATCGCGAGCGGCTGGGTGTCGAAACCGGCGATGCGGTATGGGAAGACGTGTCGGTGAAATGGTTCAATCGGCTGAAGGGATACGGCTTTCTGGTCGCCTTCGCGCAGCCGGGCGACATCTTCGTCCATATGGAGACGCTGCGCCGCGCGGGAATCGTCGAGGTCGAACCCGGACAGCGGCTGCGCGCGCGGGTCGTCAGCGGGCAGACCGGGCGGCTGGCGGTAGGGGTGGCATTGCCGGAGGAGAGCGCCGACGCCCCCACCGG
>NZ_JBELIE010000117.1:0-10240 GCF_042091075.1 Sphingomonas sp.
GGGCATCGCATCGCGCGCGTTGATGCACAGGTTCAGCAGCGCGTTCTCAAGCTGGTTGGGGTCGACCAAGGCATCCCACAGCCCCGCCGCGCCGACCACCTCCAGCGTCACCGACGGTCCGGCGGTCCGCCGGATCAGCTCCTCCATTCCCTGCACCAGCCGATTGACGTCGGTGGGCTTTGGATCGAGCGTCTGCCGTCGCGAGAAAGCAAGCAGACGGTGCGTCAGCGCCGCCGCGCGCCGGGTCGCGCCCTGCGCCGCATGCAGATAGCGATCCAGCTCGCCGATCCGGCCCTGCGCGATCCGCACCTGGATCATCTCCAGCGCGCCGGACATGCCCGTCAGCAGATTGTTGAAATCATGCGCCAGCCCGCCGGTCAGCTGGCCGACCGCTTCCATCTTCTGTGCCTGGCGCAGATGCTCCTCGGCGATCATCAGCTCGGCGGTGCGCGCCTCCACCTCCTGCTCCAGCCGGGCGTTGAGCGCCGCCAGCTCTTGTTCGGCACGACGGCGCTCGACCGCGTCGCGGGTCCGCTCCGCCACCGCGCGAACGAAGGCCAGTTCCTCCTCCGACCATGGTCGCGGCACGGCATTGTTGAGATACAGCAGCGCGACGAATCCCGCTTGCTCGGTCACCGGCATGTTGATGAACGACATCGCCGCCAGGGCGCGCAGTCCCTCAGCGGTGGCGCGCGTGCGATCATCTTCCCGCACATCCTCTATCGCGACCGTCACACCGCGTTTCAGGTCCTCGATATAGGAACCGTAATCGCGGAAGTGCAGGATCGGCGGCAGCGGCGCGATACCATGGGCGCAATAGGCGCGCTCGGTAGTGATCGTCTCCGCCACCGGGTCCACGGTGCCGTATCCGGCGCGGCTGACGTCTAGCACCCGGCCCAGCACGCTCGCCGCCGCCAGCGCGAGGTCACCCGGATCACCGGGCTCGCGCAGGCGATCCGACAGGTCGACCAGCGCCGCCATGCGCAGCTCAGCCCGCTTGCGCGTGTCGATGTCGAAACTGACGCCCGGGAAGTGCGTCGCATGCCCCTCCGCGTCGACATCGACCCGGCCCTGCGCCGCCAGCCAGCGCACCCGTCGATCGCGTCCGATGACGCGGTATTCCGCGGCGAACAGCTCGCCGGTGGCGATCGTCTGCTCGATCGCCGCGCGCACGCGCTCCCGATCGTCGGGATGAATCCCCGCGAAGAAGGACGACAGCGGAGCGCCAATGCTCGCCAGTTCGGGATCGACGCCGTACAGACGCGCGAAATCCGCATCGGACGTGACGCGGTCATTGACGATATCCCAGTTCCAGCGCCCGACCGCGGGCGCGTCGACAAATTCGCTAGTCGTGCGGGGTAGTTGCTGCGGCATGGGAAGCCCCTAACGGCCTAGGCGGCGGAAGGTGTCAACAAATGCCCCGCGAACTTCTTGATCTAGGTGAAGCGATGCGGGAACGGGACCATCTGCCGCAAGCGGGAGCCGTTCATCGCCCACGATTGACTTTTTGCGCCGCACCATGCATAGCGCGCGGTATCGAGACGTCGGCAGCGTGATCGGGCCCCTGGGCCCAGGCTCCGTCTCGGTCGATTTTTCACGGGCTTCCCAAGTCACGCGGGGCGTCAATTTTCCCCGCCACTCGTGCGCCTTCCGGCCGTGCGAGCCCGGCACCGTACAGGATGATATCCATGCCTTTCGCCACTCTCGGCCTTGCCGAACCCCTCGTCCGCGCGCTCGCGGCCAAGGGTTATAATGAACCCACCCCGATCCAGCGCGACAGCATTCCGCAACTGCTCGAAGGGCGCGACCTGCTCGGCATCGCGCAGACCGGCACCGGCAAGACCGCCGCGTTCGTGCTGCCCTCGATCCAGCGCCTGGTAGAAGCCAACAAGCGCGTACTGCCGACGCATTGCCGCATGCTCGTCCTGGCGCCGACGCGCGAGCTGGCGGGGCAGATCGCCGACAATGCGCGCGCCTATGGCCAGTTCTCGCGCCTGTCGGTCGCCACTGTCTTCGGCGGGACCAGCATCGCCAGGAACCGCAGCGACGTGTCGCGCGGGGTCGACATTCTCGTCGCGACGCCGGGTCGCCTGATCGACCTAGTCGAGCAGGGCTTCCTCAACCTGTCGATGATCGAGATCCTCGTCCTCGACGAAGCTGACCAGATGCTCGATCTGGGCTTCATCCACGCCTTGAAGAAGATCGTGCGCATGTTGCCGCGGAAGCGCCAGTCGCTGTTCTTCTCGGCCACGATGCCGCCGTCGATCCGCCAGCTCGCGGATCAGTTTCTGCACGATCCCGCGACGGTGTCGGTCGTCCCCGCCTCCACCACCGCGGAACGGGTCGACCAGTCGGTGATCTTCTGCAACCAGACCGAGAAGCAGGCGCTGCTGACGATCCTGCTGCAGGACATGCCGATCGACCGCGCGCTCGTCTTCACCCGCACCAAGCATGGCGCGGATCGCGTCGTGAAGCTGCTGGCGGGCAACGGCATCGCCGCCAGCGCGATCCACGGCAACAAGAGCCAGCCGCAGCGTGAACGCGCGCTGGCGGCGTTCAAGTCCGGAGAGGTGCCGATCCTCGTCGCCACGGACATTGCCGCGCGCGGCATCGACGTGTCTGGCGTCAGCCACGTGTTCAATTTCGAACTGCCGAACGTGCCGGAACAATATGTCCACCGCATTGGCCGCACCGCGCGCGCCGGGGCGAGTGGCGAGGCGATCGCCTTCTGCGCCGATGACGAGCGGCCGTATCTGAAGGACATCGAAAAGCTGACACGGCAGAAAGTGACGATCGGCGCGCTGCCCGAGGACTTCCTGCGCCGTGCGGAGAAGATCCGTAGCGAGCGCGTCAAGGCGATCGGCGCCGATCCCGCCCCGCGCGAGGATCGCCAGCGCGGCCCCCGCGCACCGGCCCGGCCGAAGGCGAGCCACGCGCCCAAGGCGACTGCCGGCACCGCGCAGGCGGGTGGCCAGGGTCGCGATTATGCCAATGCCAGCCGCCGCCGTGGTGGACGTGGCCGCGGCCGTGGCGGTGCCCGACCGATGGCGCAGGCGGGGCGCTAACGCCCCGGCACCGTCGTCGCGAGCGAGTTCGCGACGACGGTGATGGCCGGCGTCGAGGCGCGCCCGCCCGTGGTTAGCGCGTCGCGTTATATTTCAGTTGATCTTCGGTCAGCTGGAAACCGACCAGCGCCTCGAACGAGGCCGCCGCGACGGCGGCGCGCACCTTCGGGTCCGCCAGCGGATCGACCGCGGCATCCTCATCACCCGCCTTGCGCTTGCGGGTCAATCGATCGCGCACATCCTGCGGCAGCGTCGCAGAGGCACGGTCGATCGCGGTGCTGGCGTCCGCGCTCACGCTGGCGATCGCCTGGCCAGCGTCGAAATGAAGCTGCACCTGGCCCAGCCGCTTCGACACCACCGAGCTGCCGCCGCGCGTGATCGCGATGAAATAGGGCAAGGTCACATCGCGCGCGCCCTCGGCCCGCGTGCGGCGCGCACGCACGTCGAAGGTGATGCGTGTCACCACTTCGGCGCTCTGATCATCGCAGGTCGAGCGGACGTTGCTGATCGTCGCGCTGACGTCGATCGCGGTGGCGGTACGGCTGGCGGGCGGATCGAACAGCGTCACGTCGCCGGTGCCCGCGGGTACGCCGACGGTGGGGCACGCGGAGCGGACCGAGGTGATGCCGACCCCCTGGGTCACATCGATCTCCCCGCTCTTCGCGCATCCGGCCGCGATCAGGAGGAGAAGCGGGGCGGCAAGCGAGCGAAAGGTCACGAAGGTATCCCGAACCGTTGGGCACACACGACAACGGGGCCGATACCTCCCGCAGGAGGGCATAGTGGCCCCGGATCGCGCCGCACCATAGGAACCGACTATCGCCGGAGCAAGCATTCGCGTAAGCGCGACACCATGCCCGATACCGCTTCCGATCGCCGCCCGCTGGAATTGCTGATCGCTGCGCCGCGCGGTTTCTGCGCCGGCGTGGATCGCGCGATCCGGATCGTCGAGCTTGCGATCGAGAAGCATGGCGCGCCCGTCTATGTCCGTCATGAAATCGTGCACAACAAGTTCGTCGTCGATTCGCTGAAGGCGAAAGGCGCGGTATTCGTCGAGGAACTGGACGAGGTTCCCGATGGCGCGCCGGTCGTCTTCTCCGCGCACGGGGTGCCGAAATCGGTGCCGGCGGCGGCACAGGATCGCGGGCTCGACTATCTCGACGCCACCTGCCCGCTGGTATCGAAAGTACATCGCCAGGCCGAGCGGCTGGTCGCGGCTGGGCGCCACATCATCTTCATCGGCCATGCCGGCCACCCCGAGGTGATCGGCACCTTCGGCCAGGTGCCGCAGGGCGCGATGTCGCTGGTGGAGACGGTGCACGACGTGGCATCGCTGACGGTGCCCGACGCGGGCAACCTCGCCTTTCTGACGCAAACGACCCTGTCGGTGGACGATACCGCCGCGATGGTCGCCGCGTTGCAGGCGAAATTTCCCGCGATCCAGGCACCGCGCGGCGAGGATATCTGTTACGCCACCTCGAACAGGCAAGCGGCAGTGAAGGCGATCGCCGCGGCGTGCGACGCGGTGCTGGTGATCGGTGCCCCCAATTCGTCCAATTCGCTGCGACTGGTCGAGGTGGCGGAACGCCAGGGCGTGCAGGCCGCGCTGATCCAGCGCGCCGCCGACCTGGAATGGGGGTTCCTGGATGGGGTCGGGACGCTCGGCATCACCGCCGGCGCCTCCGCGCCGGAACTGCTGGTGCGCGAGCTGGTGGATTTGCTGGCGACGCGCTTCGACGTGATCGAGCGTGAGGAGGAAACCACGCGCGAGACGATCTCGTTCAAGCTGCCGCGCGGGCTGGATGCCGCCGAAGCGGCGTGATGCAGCATCGTTCGGCGCATCGGACACCAGGCACTCACCTCGCCACCGGGAGGTCCCGGCCCGCGCTGGGATGACGTCATAACATGGCCGTTTACACACAGGTTTCCGCAGAGGCGCTCGCCGCCTTTCTGGCGCGCTACGACGTTGGCGAGCTGATCTCCGCCAAGGGGATCGCCGAGGGGGTCGAGAACAGCAACTATCTGGTCGATACCACGCGCGCGCGCTTCATCCTTACCCTGTATGAAAAGCGCGTCGCGGCCGACGACCTGCCATTCTTCATGGCGCTGCTCGATCACCTCGCCGCGCGCGGGATGGCGGTGCCGCCCGCGATCAAGGATCGCGGCGGTATCGAGATTCAGGAGCTGGCCGGCCGCCCCGCCTGCCTGATCAAATTCCTGACCGGCGTATCGGTGTCGCACCCCACCCCCGCGCAGGCCCATGCCGCCGCGCGGGCGATGGGCGAGATGCACGCCGCTGTCTCGGATTTCCCGTTACAGCGCGCCAATTCGATGGGGCACACGACCTGGCGACCGCTGCTGGAGCGGATGGGGCGTGACATGGATACGATCCGCCCGGGCCTCTACGATCGCGTCGATGCCGCGCTGGCCGCCGTGGAGGCGGCATGGCCAACGGACCTGCCGGTCTGCGCGATCCATGCCGATCTGTTTCCCGATAACGTCCTGATGCTGGGTGACGCGGTGACCGGGCTGATCGACTTCTATTTCGCCTGTACCGACGTGCGCGCCTATGACGTGGCGGTGATGCATTCGTCATGGACGTTCGACGCACACGGGCGGAACCATGACGCCGCGGTCGGCGCTGCGCTGCTGGCGGGCTATACCGAGCGGTTCGCCCTGTCGTCCGCGGAACGCGTGGCGCTGCCCGTGCTAGCGCGCGGCGCGTGCGTGCGCTTCCTGCTAAGCCGCGCGTGGGACTGGCTCCATACGCCCGCCGACGCGCTGGTGATGCGCAAGGACCCGCTCGCCTATCTCAACCGGCTCGACTGGTATGACGCGCATCCGGACGCCTTCGCATGACGGATGGCGAGATGACCTTGGTGGAGATCGCGACCGATGGCGCTTGCAAGGGCAATCCCGGCCCGGGCGGCTGGGGCGTGCTGATCCGCAGCGGCACGCACGAGAAGGAATTGTCCGGCGGCGCGCCGCTGACCACCAACAATCGCATGGAATTGACCGCCGCGATCGAGGGTCTCAACGCCCTTACCCGCCCGTGCCGCGTGCTGCTGTCGACCGACAGTCGCTATGTGATGGACGGGCTGACCAAGTGGATCCACGGCTGGCAACGCAACGGCTGGAAGACGGCCGACAAGAAGCCGGTGAAGAATGCCGAGCTATGGCAGGCGCTGCTGGCGGCGGCCAAGCCTCACCGGGTGGAATGGAAATGGGTGAAGGGCCATGCCGGCCACCCCGACAACGAACGCGCCGACAGGCTGGCGAGCGACGCGGCGATCGCGGCGGGCGCGCGGCGCCAGGATCGTCCGGCGCCCTAGCCCCGCCACTTCCGCTCGATCAGCAGGCGATACACCACCGGCGGAATATGCGAGCGTCGGCCCAGCAGGATCGCGCCGAGGACGATCGCCCCAGCATCCTGCAACTGCGTCAGCAAGCTCTGCAGCACCGGCTTGCGCGTCGTCTCCGCCTCGATCACCGGGAGGACCATATCGGCGGCCTGCGCCAGTTCGACGCCCTCATAGCCTTCCGACAGCGGCGGCGCGGTGAGGATCACATAGTCATATTCACCCTTCAGCTCCGCGATCAAACGAGCGTCTAGCCGCTGGTAGGAACAGGCGGCGGTGCCGATCACCGCAGTGTCCATCCCCTCGAACCGCTGGATCGCAACCTCTTTCGCGCTCGTAGGCACCGGCGCGTCGGCGGTGAAGCGCACCAGCAACAGCCGTTCGGGCGTGCGGCGGGTGATCGCACGCCCCAGCCCGAGCGCTGCCGCCTGCAGGCTTAGCCGCGCATTGGGCGATACCAGCAGCACCGCGCGCGACGCCGCCCCGCCGGCCGCGTCGATCGCCGCGATCAGGCGACTGTAGTCGCGATGATGCGCGGACGGGTCCCGCATATCGTGTTCGAGCGGTGCGGCGAGCACCGGGAGATCGATCGCGCGCTCCACCTCGACCGGCGACAGGAACGTGTCACGCAGGCTGCCGAGCACGAAGACCGCCGCGCCGGCCAGCAGAATGCCCGCGACCAGACTGCCCATGATGAGCAGCAGCGGCGGATTGCTGCGCTCCGCCGGCGGGGTGGGCGCCTCGATCACCCGCACGTTCGGGCTGCCCGCGTCGGACGCCTGATTCAACTGGACGCGCGCTTGCTCGACCTGCAACGACAGCGCCTTGAAGCTGTCGGCGAGCACGTCGCGATCGAGCTTCATCGTCGCCAGCCGATCGTTGATCGCGTTCAGCCGCTGCAACCGCGCCTGCGATGCCGAAACCTGTTGAGCGAGTTCGCCCTGCCGCGCCTGCGCGCCCGCGACGCTGGCCTGCGCCTGGATCAGCTTGTCCTGCGTCGAATCGAAATACTGGTTGCGCCCGGTGCGGCGGGTGACGACCAGCGTCGCCCGTTGCTGATCGATCGTCGCCTGCAGCGCCGCGATCTGCTTGTCGACCTGCACCACCTGTGGCGCGGTCCGCATGAAGCGCGAGGCGAGATCCGCGCGCTTGGCCTGCAAGCCCAGCAGTTGCGCCTGCATCTCGCCCAGCGCGCGCGCCGCCTCGGTATTGTCGTTATACAATTGCACGTTGGCGGGCACGCCACGCGCCTGGCTGCGCAAGCTGCTCAGGCTGCGCTGCCCGTCGGCAAGCAATGCGTCGGTATCCAGCTTGTTCTTGCGCAGCACATCATCCTGCGCGACCGCGCCGGCGACCTGCGCGGCGATATCGACGATGCCGTTCCGCTGCTGAAACACCGTGATATTGGCGTTCGCACGATCCAGCTGTTGCTTGATCTTCGCCCGCTGCTGCTCAAGGAACGTGACGCGCCCGGCGGTCAGCACATTGGCGCGGCTCTCGAAATACAGGTGGATCAGGCGACGCAGCATCTCCGCCGCGCGTTGCGGATCGTGATCGGTATAGGTCAGTTCGATCACATTGGCGTCGTTTGCCTTGGTAACGTGCAACCGCGACTGGAATCGGCGCAACGCGGTATCGACGTCCGACTGGGTCGCATCGCGACCGAGATCCTGCCGCACCAGCGTGCGATGCAGTTCGAGGCTGTCGAGCATCTGCAACTCGACGTTCGCGACCGCCGCCGGATCGAGCACCTGCCCCGGCTGCGGCGCGCCGCCGGCGTCCTGCATGTCGTATACGCCGGCGCTCAACGGCAGCAGCCGCGCCTCCGCGCTATAGCGCGCGGGCATCGCCAGAGCGATGACCAGTCCGAGCAACGTCACGCTCGCCGCCACGATCAGCGCGATCCGCCGATAATAGAACAGAACGTTCAACACGTCGCGCAGCGACCATTGGCCGTGCGCAACCCGCGTTTCGGTGCGCGGCGGCGATGACGTAAAATCTAACATGCCGTTTGCCGATCCTGGCCCTTTGCCCCAGAGACGACATTACATAACTTCGTCGCTCTTACCTTTCCATTAAGCCTTGGCGGCTATTGCTGACCGCATCGCAAATGGGGCGGAACATGGATTGCGTGCGCATCACCCGGAACAGGCATCTTTTCCTCCGGCGGGCCGGGCGCCAGGTGGCGGGGCTCGCCGCGACGCTGGCCGTGACGTGCGGCTGTACGACCGCGATCGGCAAGAACCATGGGGCAGCGCCGACACCCGCCGTCGCTCCCGCCACGGCGGCGGCGGACACCCCCTATCGTATCGCGCCGGGCGACGAGGTGACGATCACCTTTCCCTATAATCCCGAGCTTGATCATGCTGGCCCGGTCGGCCCTGATGGCCGGCTGGCGATCCCGCTGGTCGGCAACATGCCGGTCGGCGGTCGCACGCTGGACGATGTCGCGGCGGTCATCAGCGACGACCTGCGGCGCCAGGGCGTGGTCGAGAATGCGCGCCCCACGGTGGCGATCCGGCAATATGGCGGCGTCGTCTATGTCGGCGGCGAAGTGCGTCAGCCCGGCCCGGTCAAGCTGACCGCGACGATGGATCCGTTGCAGGCGGTGATCGTCGCGGGCGGGCTGCTGGACACGGCGCGATCGCGCCAGATCGTCATCATTCACCGCGAAGCGGACGGCACGATCACGCAGCGCCATGCCGATCTACGCGCCTATGCGCGCCACGGGCAGGCGACCGGCGTCACGCTGGCATCGCAGGATATCGTGTTCGTCCCGCGCTCCTCGATCGCGGAAGCCGATCTGTGGATCGATCAGCATATCAATCGCCTGCTGCCGTTCAGCCGCAGCCTGAACTATACGATCGGCAACGGCACCACCTTCACGCGCTGACATGGCGGTGGCCGCGCCTTTCGGTCCCGCGTCAGCGCGACGGGCGGCAAACGCCGGCCGGGCTCGCGCGCCCGTCGCCGGCGTCGACGTGCGCTGGGCGTATGTCGCGATCCTGGTCGCGGTGCTGCCGCTGTTCGGGCAGACATTCCATTATGTGAAGATGCTGCCGCCGCTCTGGGCGCTGTCGAAAGCGTTCCCGATCGTCTCGCTGCCGCTGTGTCTGTTGCTGTTCGCCGGGCCACGCCCGCCCGGCGGGCGTCAGATGCTGCTGTCGATCCTGTGGCTCATTCTGGTGCCCAGTTTCATCTCGCTGTTCACCTTCGAACAGACGTTCTTCGTCGCGCTCACCTCGCAGGTGAAGCTGCTGTCGCTGATCTACTTCTTCTCGTTCCTCGCGCTGCTGCGCTGGTTGCTGCCCAGTCTGCGCGAGCTGGCCTTCGCGTTCCTGATTTGCGCGGCGATCACCTTCGCGCTGCTGGTTATCGTGTGGGCGCTGGCGCCGCAATCGGCCTATGCGCAGCATTATGTCGCTGGCGACGCGCCGGTACTGGCGGTCGACGCGCGCGGCAACCGCATCCGCCTGCCGATGTATTTCGGCCTGATCGGCGTGCTTTACGCCTGGCGCCGCTTCCTCGCCTCGCCGCGGATCGGCTGGCTGCTCGTCTGGGCGGGCGGCTTCATGCTGATCTTCTCGCTCGTGCGGATGCGCACCTATGTCCTCGGCCTGGCGCTGACCGCCGCGATCACCGCCTTCGTCGTCGCGCCGCCGCGCATCAAGATCGCGCTGGTCGCGCTGATCCCGTTCGCGCTCGCCGGGCTATTTTCGGTGCCGTACATGGCGTCGATCTTCAGCACCGACAAAGCCTTCGCCTTCGATGTCCGTTATATCTCGACGATGAAGGCCATCGCCTTCCTGGGCACCG
>NZ_JBELIE010000118.1:0-10043 GCF_042091075.1 Sphingomonas sp.
TGCCGCCCGCCCCAGCGGCGGATACGGGGGCGCGGTCGGGGCAATAAGCGCGCCCAGGGTAAAACAGATCGGGAGACGGGGCATGAAACTGGGATCGATGTGGGCGGGCGCCGTGCTCGCGATGTTGCCGGCGGTGACGGCGGCGCAGGTCGTCTCCACCGAATCAGGCAAGGTCGCCGGCAGCACGAGCGACGGCGTCTCGAGCTGGAAGGGCATTCCCTTCGCCGCCCCGCCGGTCGGCCCGCTGCGCTGGCGCGCCCCGCAGCCGGCAGCGCGCTGGGATGGCGTCCGCCAGGCGACCGCCTATGGGCATGACTGTATGCAGGTGCCGTTCCCGAGCGATGCCGCGCCGCTCGGTACGACACCCGGCGAAGACTGTCTGACGCTCAACGTGTGGCGACCGGCCGCCGCGACACGGCCGCTGCCGGTGATCGTATGGATCTACGGCGGCGGCTTCGTGAACGGCGGCGCATCGCCCCCGACCTATTCGGGAGCGAACCTCGCGCAACAGGGCGTGATGTTCGTCAGCTTCAACTATCGTCTGGGCCGGTTCGGCACCTTCGCGCACCCGCAGCTGACCGCGCAGGACCCGGATGGCGGGCGGCTCGGCAATTACGGCTATATGGATCAGATCGCCGCGCTTCGCTGGGTGCAGCGCAATATCGCGGCGTTCGGCGGCGATCCGAAGAACGTGACGCTGGTCGGTGAGAGTGCCGGCGGCATGTCGGTCAACACCATGGTCACCTCACCGCTCACTACGGGCCTGTTCGCGCGCGCGATCGTGATGTCGGGCGGCAACGGCCACAACATGGGGTCGGGCGGGCTTGCGGGAGCGGAGAAGATCGGGGTCGATTTTGCTGCCAGCAAGGGGATCGCGCGCGACGATCCGGCGGCGCTGGAAAAGCTGCGCGCGCTGTCCGCCGACGCGGTGACCGACGGATTGAACCTCACCGCCTTGTTCGCGCCGAAGCCGGGGCCGCGCACGTTCGCCAGCCCGTTTGTCGACGGCACGATCGCGGTGGACGCCGCCACCGCCTATCGTGACGGTGCCTTCCCGACGATCCCGATCATGATCGGCGCCACCGACAACGACATCGGCGGTCCGACCGGTTATATGGTCGGCGGTGCGCGGCAGCTCGCGGGCTGGATTTCGAAAGCCGGGGCGCCCGCCTATCACTATCGCTTCGCGTATGTCGCGCAGTCGCTGAACAAGAAGGGCGCGGATCACGCCACCGACATTCCGTGGTTCTTCGATACCGCCGCGATCAAATATGGCGACGCGATCACGCCGCGCGACCGGGCCATGGCGCGGACCATCAGCGCCTATGTCGTGAATTTCGCCAAGACCGGCAATCCCAACGGCCGCGGGCTCGCGTCATGGCCGCGTTACGACGCGCGCGCGGACACGTTGCTGGAATTCACACCGGACGGACGCGCGATCGCGCGCAAGGACCCGCTCGGACCCGCGATTGACGCCGCCCCGGCTCCCACACGCTAGAAGGAAATCTCACCCGATGCGTACCTTGACGTTCGCCGCACTCGCGCTGGCCGGAGTTGCGATGATGACCATGGGTGGCGCTCCCGCCGCGACGGGACAGGCCACCCCCACGGCGCGCGCATGGCAGGACAGCACGCGCTCGCCCGAGCAGCGGGCGGAGGCGCTGCTGCGCGCGATGACGCTGGAGGAGAAGGCGGGGCAGGTCTCTCAGCAGTTCATGTTCGGCGCGTTCGAGGAATTCGCGCCGATGGTGCGCGACGGCAAGGTCGGATCGCTCCTGTTCGTCACCGATCCCGCGGTGATCAACCGGTTTCAGAAGATCGCGGTGGAGCAGACGCGGCTGAAGATTCCGCTGATCTTCGGCTATGACGTGATTCACGGCTTCCGCACCATCTTCCCCGTCCCGATCGGCAATGCGGCGTCGTGGGACCCGGCATCGGTGGAGCGGTCGCAGGCGATCGCGGCCGCGGAGGCGCGCGCGGTGGGGATTCATTGGGCGTTTGCCCCGATGCTCGACATCGCGCGTGATCCGCGCTGGGGACGTATCGTCGAGGGGCCGGGCGAGGACCCGTTCCTGGGTGCCGCAATGGCGCGCGCGCAGGTGAAGGGCTTCCAGGGCCCGGCCATCGGCGCGCCGGGGCACATCATCGCCGGGCCGAAGCACTTCGCCGGATACGCGACCGCGGAGGGCGGCCGCGATTATGACAGCGTCTACATTGCCGACACGCAGCTCTACAACGTGATCCTGCCGCCATTCGCCGCGGCGGTTCAGGCCGGTGCCGGCAACGTGATGAGCGCCTATATGGACCTGAACGATGTCCCGGCGGTCGGCAACAAATGGCTGCTGACCGACGTGCTGCGCGGGCAGATGGGCTTCGGGGGCTGGGTCGTCTCCGACGCGAACGGGACCAAGAATCAGGTCGTCCAGCATTTCGCCAGGGATGAGGCCGACGCCGCCGTCCGCAGCATCAGCGCGGGCAACGACATGGAGATGTCGTTCGGCCCGGCGGCTTCGGCACGGACCCTTGCGGACTCCGTGCGCGCGGGCAAGCTGCCGCAGGCGACGCTCGATCGGGCGGTGCTTCGTATCCTGACCGCCAAGTTCCGCATGGGGCTGTTCGAACGTCCCTATGTGGACGAAGCGGCGGCGAAGACGATCCTTGCCGATCCGGCGCACCGCGATGCCGCGCAGACCGCCGCCGAGCGCGCGCTGGTTCTGCTGAAGAACGACGGCAACGCGCTGCCGCTGGCGCCCGGCGCGAACAAGCGGGTCGCCGTGATCGGCGCCATGGCGGATTCGAAGCGCGACATGCTGGGGCCGTGGTCGTTCCAATACGACCTGCCGGAGACGGTGACGGTGTTCGAGGGCGTGCGTGACCGGCTGGGCAAGGCGGCGACGGTGGAAACCGCGCCGGGCGTGCAGCTGAAGCGCAACATTCCCTCGATGTTCGAGAACATCACGATCCCAGGGGTGGCCAAGCCCGAGCCGCGCTGGGACGCGGCGCGGGCGCAGCGCGAGTTCGATCGCGCGGTGGCACTGGCCCGCGCATCCGATCTGATCATCCTCACGCTCGGCGAGGCCGAGGACATGAGCGGGGAGGGCGCTTCGCGCGCCGAGCTGACGCTGCCGGGTGATCAGCTGAAGCTGTTCGACGCGATCACCGCGATGGGAAAGAAGGTCGTCGTGGTGACGATGAGCGGCCGCCCGCTGGAGCTTGACCGGGTGCTCGATCGCTCCCCGGCGATCCTTCACGCCTGGTACGGCGGCACACGCGGCGGCACCGCGATCGCGCGGGCGCTGTTCGGCGACGTCAACCCCGGCGGCAAGCTGCCCGTCACCTGGCCGCGCACCGTCGGGCAGGTGCCGATCTATTACGCCCACAACACCACGCACGGCCCGAAGGATCAGGGCAAGCGCTATTGGGACATTCCCTCCACGCCGCAGTTCGTGTTCGGATACGGCCTGAGCTACACGCAGTTCGCGATCGGCGAACCGACCGTCAGCGCCCCCACGCTGATGCCCGGGGGCAAGATCACGGTCACGTCCACGGTGACGAACACCGGCGCGCGTGCCGGCGACGAGGTGGTCCAGCTCTATATCCATCAGCGCGCCGGACGCGCCTCGCGCCCGGTACGCGAGCTGAAGGGGTTCCAGCGCATCACCCTGCAACCCGGCGAGCGGCGGACGGTGACGTTCGACCTCGACGAGAACAGCGTCCGCTACTGGAACGGTGCGGTCAAGGATTGGGTGGTAGATCCCGGAACGTTCGACCTGTGGGTCGGCGCCGACTCGGCGGCCGAGAACCATGCGACCTTCGACGTCGGCGGCGCGGCGCGAACGGTACGCGGCTGGAACTGAACGCCTCTCCCCCTTCCGGGGGCGCTTCCGACCCGTTCGTTGCCCGAGTGAGACGATCTGTCGCGACGGTCACCTCACTGGAACGGGTCGGGGCTGACGCCGGTGCGTTTGCCCTGTCCGCCTCCCGTTTGTCAGGGGGCGAAACCTTCAACACACCCGGAACGGCTTGGATCGGCCATGGCCTCCCATGCGGCGTGTGAGGATGTCATGATTCGGTTTTTCACGCCGGCCAGCTGTGCTAGTCTTCGATCGGGAGACTGCGCATGCCAAAGTATCCGAGCAAATATGACTATGCTGTGACGCATCCAGCAAAGAGTCGCGTCTTTATCATCGCAGTGACTAGCACCATTCTGGCCGTTTTAGCATTACTCATACTCTATATGAGGTAGGGCCGCTCCCACGCGATGATCTTTGAGATCGCGACAAAATTGAGAGTGGATCTGTGAATGCCGCTTCCAGGTCGAATACTTCGTTTGGCCGCTGAAGTTGGAATGGTGGTTCCGAAAGGGCGGCGCGAGGTCGTATTCCGACAATTTGCTGATCGGGCACATGCCCGCCGTCGGCGGTGTGCACGTCGCCCCTGTCCTACACCGTCCAACACCTTCCACCGGGTAGCGCAACGATGGAGGTGGCGATGCGTGACATGGAAGAACGGGCGATCGATGCGGCGGGGCGGCTGGGGCCAGTGGTGGCGGCGGGGCGGCGGGGCATCGCGGGGCGGACCGTCAGCGTCAATCGCCGCGAATCGGCGCTGTCGTGGCTGCTGGCCCGCAAGCTGATCGCCGCGCGGCAGTATGAGGCGGGCGAGCGATTGCGCGCCGATTACGAACGCGCCGCGCTGGGGGCGTCGGTGACGATGCGGTGGAGCCCGCGTATCGACGGCGGCGGCGATCGTGGCGGTGGGGGAGGTCTGACGCCGAGCGAGGCGCAGTTGGCGGCGAAGCGCCGCTTCGATGCCGCCATTGCCGGCGTGGGGTCTGGCCTGTCCGACATTCTGTGGCGCGTCGTCTGTGCGGGGGAGGCGCTGCCGGAAAGCGAGCGGGCGCTCGGCTGGCCGGCGCGCAGCGGGCGGCTGGTGCTGTCGCTCGCGCTCGACCGGCTGGCGGACCATTACCGCTTGCGCTGATGCCACGGCGCGCGCAGGGCGAGCGGAATGCGGTTGAACTTCACCAAATGCCATGGGTCGGGGAACGACTTCCCGCTGATCGACGCACGCGCGCTGACGATCGAGGAGGCGGCCTGGCCTGCCATCGCGCGGGCGCTGGCGGATCGTGCCGGGCCGGTCGGCGGCGACGGGTTGTTGCTGTTGACCGCCGGCACCGGCGACGCCGCCTTCGGGATGCGGATGTTCAACAGCGACGGCTCCGAGGCCGAAACCTGCCTCAACGGCCTGCGCTGCGTGGCGCGTGCCGGGTTCGAGGCGCTGGGCGTGGATCGGGCGACGGTACGGCTGAAGACCAGTATTGCCACGGTGGTGCGCGCACCGGAGCTTGCACCGGGTGTCGTCACCATCACGGAGACGGCGGGGCCGGCGACCCTCGACGTGGCGGCATGGCCGATGCGGATCGATACCGGGCGGCTGATCGACGCGCCGGTGCCGATGCTCGCCACGGCGCAACCGTTCACCGCCGTCGCGATCCCGAACCCGCATCTGATCGCGTTCGTCGAGACGGTCGACGAGGCGGCACTGGTCGGCGTCGGCGCGCAATGCGAAGCGGCGCCGGCGTGGCTGCCGAACCGTGCCAACGTGTCCTTCGTCGAAGTGCGCGATGCCGCGACCTTGTTCGTCCGCACGTTCGAACGCGGGGTCGGGCTGACCGACAGTTGCGGTAGCGCGATGGCCGCGTCCACCTATGCCGCGTGCCTGACCGGGCGGATCGCGTTCGCGACCGACATCACGGTGCGCAACCGGGGCGGGCTGGTCCGCGCCCGCGCGGAAGATAGCGCGATGGTGACGCTGTCGGGCAATGCCACCTGGGAGTGGGAGGGGGCGGTCACCGTCGATCCCGCCCGGTCGCGAGCATCGGATCTGACGATCGCCCGCCGCCACGATGAGGAGGTTGCGGCCTGGGCGGCATTGACCGGCCGGCCGGAGGGCGAGCAGGCGACGTGAGGTCGGCTAGCGCGCGATGACGACCATGTTCTTGCCGTTGCGCTTGGCGGTATAGAGCGCGGCGTCGGCATCGTTCATCGCTTCCTCGACCGCTTCCGGGCGCATCGTCGCCACTCCGGCGGATAGCGTGATCGAGCCGATCGGCTGCCCATTCTCCTGATTGACCAGCGAGCGGTGCGCCAGCTTGTCGCGCGCGGCGTCGAGCCGCCGGTGCGCGCGCTGCGGATCGTCATGAGGGAACAGGCACGCGAATTCCTCCCCGCCGAAGCGCGCGACGAATACGTCGCGGCCCAGTTGCGCGCGCAGGAAGCGGCCGACATATTTGAGTACCCGGTCGCCGGCGGGATGGCCGAACTGATCGTTGACCTGCTTGAAATCGTCGATGTCGCACAGCGCAACGGTGGCGACGTCGGTGGGCGGGCCGCCCGCGATACGGTGCAGCCGTGCTTCGAACGAGCGACGGTTGGGCAAGCCGGTGAGATGATCCTCCTCCGCCGCGCGGCGCGCGCGCTGCAGATCGGCGCGCAGCCGGTCGGCCTCCATGCGGGTATGCTGCAATTGCGACTCGACCAGGCGGGTCGCCTGAACGGCGTCGCGGGTCAGGGCGATGACCCGCTGCAGCGCGTCCTCGCCCGCTTCCATCCGCTTCGCCTCGGCATCCAGCGCGGAGCCGAAGGACGCCGCGCAATCATAGGATTGATCGACCGCGCTGACGCAGGCGGCGATCTGTTCCGCCAGCAGCTGCGCGACGTCCGACAGGCTGGTGGGGGTCAGCTCGGCGCCGCCGCGCTGCGCGGAAAGCCGCGCCGCATCGTCGTCGCTCAGGGTGCCATGCTCCGCGAGGTGCGCATCGATCCGCGCGCTCAATTCCCAGTCGCCGCCCGACAGATGAGCGTGCGCGAACGCGAAGTTGCGCGGGTTCGGCGTCAGATCGTAAGTGGCCAGGAATGAGCCGACCTCTTCGAACAGCTGGCGATTGGCCAGGGCGCGAATGTTGGTGGCGGTGGCGGGGGGCGCGGTGACCGGCGCCATGGGTTCGGCGGGCGCGGTATCGTCGTGCGCCAGCCAGTGGAGCATGCGGCGATGGAGCGGGGCGGGGCGGGACATGATCAACGTGCCGCGGCTAGAGGAGCAGGCGTCGCATCCGCCGGCAGCTCGCCGGTGCGAAGCGTGGCGGCGATGCCGTCCCACTTGTCGCCAAACCAGTGTCCGCCGCGTTCGGGGCGTTCGATCGTCACGCGATCTGGCGCCTGGCCGATGCGGACGTCGATCGGCGCGATGAAGCGCGACGCCGGAATATCGTAGAAGATCCGCACTAGCGGGGCGGTCGGATCCTCGTCGTTGCCGGCGATCACAATCGCCAGTCGGTGGTCGTGAAGCCGCACCAGGCCGCCCACCGGATAGATGCCGATGCTCTCGATGAAGATCGCGAACAGGTCGCGGTCGAAATGGCCTTCCCACGAGCGCATCCGCGCCAGCGCTTCGCTGGGCGACCAGGGGCGCTTGTAGGGGCGATCGGAGGTGACCGCGTCATAGACGTCGCAGATCGCACTCATCCGCGCATGCATCGTCAGGCGATCGCCGCTCAGCCGCTCGGGATAGCCGCTGCCGTCGATCCGTTCGTGATGATGCAGGCACACGTCGAGCACGATCGGCGAGACCTCAGTGCCGCTGTCGCGCAGCAGCGCGTGGCCCATTTCCGGGTGGCTCTGCACCAATTGCCGTTCGCCCGGTTCGAGCGCACCGGGCTTCTCCAGCAGGGCGCTCGGCACCGCCATCTTGCCGATATCGTGCAGCAGCCCGGCCATGCCCAGATCGCGCACCTCATTCTCCGGCAATTGCAGCCGCCGGGCGAAGGCGATCATCAGCGCGCACACCGCAACGCTATGCAGATAGGTGTATTCGTCCTTGTTCTTCAGCCGGGTGACCTTGATCATCGCGGTGGCGTCGCGCGCCACCGAATCGGCGATCTCGTCCACCAGCGGCGATAACGCGCCGGTATCGACGGCATGGCCCAGCCGCACTTCGGAGAACATCCGCAGCACCGCCACCTTTGACCGTTCGACCGTGTCGCGCGCGCGATCGAGCTCGGACAGGGCACGCCGGCGCGTGCGGCGCTCGGGGCCGTGATGGATGGCGGGCGCCGCGGGCTGGAGCGAGGCGGGGGCGCCGGCCAGACCGTCGGTGGCAGGAACGTGCGCCGCATCGGTAGCGCGACGCGCCGGCGCGAGGCCGCGACTCGTATCAATCTCGATATGTTCAATGCCGGCGGCAATGATCTTGTCGATCTGCGCCTGTTTACTCAGCACGAATTGCGAACGCCAGAACGGGCTGGCCAGCCACCCACCGTCGAGCGCGTGAACGAACATGCCCACTCTGGCATCGATCGTCCGTATTTTCATCAACACACCAAATGCCCCCCACCGGCAGAACAAGGGCATCATGCGATATGTTGTTTAAGACGGTTTTACTTTGGGCGCGAACTGCGCCATATCGGGTACTTTCTTTCTTACAACTCGCTATCGCGCCAGGCCGGACCGCGATCAGGATGTTTCCCGCTGCCGGTGCGCGATCCGCTCGAGGATACGTTGTTTCTCGGCCCGCCCGGCGGTGCCCCAGCCCGCAATCTCCCCGATCGTGCGAAAGCAGCCGAGGCAATAGCCCGTTATCGGGTCCATGGTGCAGACCAGGTTGCACGGCGACGGCGGATCGTCGTCCGTGGGAGCGGTCATGACGTTAGCGTAACATTCAGGAAGTCCGGGATCGGGCCGTTCCACCCGTCATCCTGGGTGTCATGGTGGCGCGGTTCGGCGGAGGGGCGGCGCGTCCGCTCGCCCCGTGATTCGGTCACCGCGGGCTCACTGCGTGGTCGCTCGCGTCGGGCGGGACGCTCACGTTCGCCGGTGCGCTCGCGCGAACGGCGGGCGGGGCGTCGATCGCCGTCCTCCTGCGCGTCGCTCTCCGGCAACGTTTCCATCCGATCGATCTTCTGCCCGGTGAGCTTCTCGATATTGTCGAGGTTTTCCTGATCGTCCGGGCCCACCAAGGTATAGGCGATGCCGGTCGCGCCACCGCGTCCGGTACGGCCGATACGATGAACGTAATCGTCGGGGTGCCAGGGCGCGTCGAAATTGAAAACGTGGCTGACGCCCTTGATATCCAGCCCGCGCGCCGCGACGTCGGAGGCGACGAGGATGTTGATGTCGCCGTTCTTGAACTTGTCCAGCTCTGCCAGCCGCGCCGGCTGATCCATGTCGCCATGGATCTCGCCCGAGGCGAAGCCGTGTTGCCTCAGGCTTTTGTTCAATTCGCGAACGGTCGTCTTGCGATTGCAGAAAATGATCGCGGTGCGCACTTCGTCCTGGCGCAGCAAGCCGCGCAGCGTGTCACGCTTGGCATGGGCGGGGCCCTTCACCGGCACGACATATTGCGCGATATTGACGTTGGTGGTGGCGGGGCGCGCCACCTCGATCGTCTTGGGATTGTTAAGGAAGCGATCCGCCAGCTTCTTGATTGGCGGCGGCATCGTGGCGGAAAACAGCAATGTCTGCCGGTTGGGGGGCAGCTTGGTGCAGATTTCCTCGATATCGGGGATGAACCCCATGTCGAGCATGCGATCCGCCTCGTCGATCACCAGCAGCGAACAGCCAGTCAGCAGGATCTTGCCGCGCTGGAACAGGTCCATCAGCCGGCCGGGCGTGGCGATCAGCACGTCGACGCCCTTTTCCAGCGCCTTCACCTGATCGCCCATCTGCACGCCGCCGATCAGCAGCGCCATCGAAAGCTTGTGATACTTGCCGTAGATTTCAAAATTCTCGGCGACCTGCGCCGCCAGCTCGCGCGTCGGCTCCAGGATCAGGCTGCGCGGCATGCGCGCGCGGCTGCGGCCCTGCGCGAGGATGTCGATCATCGGCAGCACGAAACTGGCGGTCTTGCCCGTTCCGGTCTGGGCGATGCCGATGATGTCGCGCATCATCAGCACCGAGGGGATCGCGCTCGCCTGAATCGGCGTCGGTTCGGTATAGCCGGTATCGCCGACGGCGCGGAGAAGTTCGTCGGAAAGGCCGAGGTCG
>NZ_JBELIE010000119.1:0-10037 GCF_042091075.1 Sphingomonas sp.
TCAAGCGCGTCATCGCTTATTCGACCTGTTCGCAGCTCGGCTATATGTTCTTCGCGGCCGGGGTCGGCGCGTATGGCGCGGCGATGTTCCACCTGTTCACTCACGCCTTCTTCAAGGCGCTGCTGTTCCTGGGTGCGGGGTCGGTGATCCATGCGATGCACCACGAGCAGGACATGCGCTATTACGGCGGCCTGCGGAAACATATCCCGATCACCTTCTGGGGCATGCTGCTCGGTACGCTCGCGATCACCGGGGTCGGCATCTATGGCGTCGGCGGTTTCGCCGGTTATCATTCGAAGGACGCGATCATCGAAGTGGCCTGGGCGGGCGGTTCGCCGGTTGCTTCGATGGTGGGCGTGTTCGCCGCGCTGCTGACCAGCTTCTATTCGTGGCGGCTGATGTTCCTCACCTTCTGGGGTGAGCCGCGTTGGGCCGCGTCCGGGCATATCCAGCATGCTCTGCACGATGCCCATGGGCACGGCGACGCGCATGCCGACGATCATGCGCATGATAGCGTGGCCGCGCACCACGAGCATCATGATGACCATGCTGCATCAGCGCATCATGGCGAGGCGGCCGAAGAGGATGCCGGCCACGCGCCGCATGTCGAAACGCGCGGCTTCAACGAGATTCCGAAAGGCACCGGCGGCTATCACCCGCACGAAAGCCCGCTGCCGATGCTGATCCCGCTGATCATATTGTCGGTCGGCGCGGTCGCGGCGGGCTTCGTGTTCCATCGCTTCTTCATCGATCCGGAAACCGCCGGCGGCTTCTGGAAGGGAGCGATCGCATTCAACGAGCATCTGATGCATGCGATGCACGAAGTGCCGCTGCTGGTGCAGCTGGCTGCGACGATCGTGATGCTGACGGGTTTCGTGATCGCCTGGGCGAGTTACATCCGGTCGCCGTCCTTCCCGGCGAGGTTCGCCGATACCTTTCAGCCGATCTATCAGTTCCTGTTGCGGAAATGGTATTTCGACGAATTGTATCACTTCCTCTTCGTCCGCCCCGCGTTCGCGATCGGCCGGTTGCTGTGGCACCGTGGTGACGAGGGTACGATCGACCGCTTCGGCCCGAACGGGTCGGCCTGGGTGGTTCAGCTGGGCAGCCGCGCCGCCGGCCGCCTGCAAACGGGATATGTCTATACCTATGCCTTCGTCATGCTGATCGGCCTCACGGCAGCGATCACCTGGGCGATCGCGGGCTGAGGGGGTCAGAAACGTGTCGTTCCCGATCCTATCGCTGATGCTCGCGATCCCGGCGGTCGCCGCGGCCGCCTGTCTCTTCCTGGCGCCCTCGGCGGCTCGGATGACCGCGCTGGCGGCGACGCTGGCCGATCTGGCGCTCGGCGTGGTGCTGTGGCTGTCGTTCGACGTCGGCGGCGCGCAATGGCAGTTCGTCGAATATGCACCCTTGTTCGGCCGGTTCGGCTGGGCATTGGGCATCGATGGCTTCGCGCTGCTGCTGATCATGCTGTCGGTGTTCCTGATGCCGATCTGCATCGGCGCCAGCTGGCAGGCGATCGAGAAGCGCGTGCCGGAATATATGGCGGCATTCCTGTTCACCGAAGTGCTGATGATCGGCACCTTCGCCGCGCAGGACCTGTTCCTCTTCTATATCTTCTTCGAGGCGGGCCTGATCCCGATGTTCCTGATCATCGGGATCTGGGGCGGGGCGAACCGCATCTACGCATCGTACAAGTTCTTCCTGTATACGCTGCTTGGCTCGCTGCTGATGTTCATCGCGATGCTCTACATGAGCATCACCGCGGGGACGACCAGCATCCCCGTGCTGTTGAACTACGATTTCCCGCCGCATGTGCAGACGTGGCTGTGGCTCGCCTTCTTCGCGTCATTCGCGGTGAAGATGCCGATGTGGCCGGTACATACCTGGCTGCCCGATGCGCACGTGCAGGCGCCCACGGCCGGGTCGGTGATCCTGGCGGGCGTGCTGTTGAAACTTGGTGGTTACGGCTTCCTGCGGTTCAGCCTGCCGATGTTCCCTGAGGCATCGGCGACGCTGACGTGGCTGGTGTTCGGCCTGTCGGCGGTCGCGGTGATCTATACCAGCCTCGTCGCGCTCGTGCAGTCGGACATGAAGAAGCTGATCGCCTATTCATCGGTCGCGCATATGGCGATCGTCACGATCGGCCTGTTTGCGTTCAACGCGCAGGGGATCGAGGGCGCGATGATGGTGATGCTGGGCCACGGTCTGGTGTCGGGCGCGTTGTTCCTGTGCGTTGGCGTCATCTACGACCGGCTGCATACGCGCGAGATCAGCCGCTATGGCGGGCTGGCGATCAACATGCCGCGCTATGCGCTGTTTTTCCTGCTGTTCACCATGGCATCGATCGGTTTGCCGGGCACGAGCAACTTCGTGGGCGAGTTGCTGAGCCTGATGGGCACCTATCAGGTCTCCACCACGATCACGCTGCTGTGCACGACCGGGATCATCCTGGGCGCTGCCTATATGCTGTATCTGTATCGCCGCGTCGTGTTCGGGGAAATCAAGTCGGACGAGGTTCGCGGCATGTCGGATCTCAGCGTGCGCGAATTGTGGCTGCTGGCGCCGATCGCGGCCGCGGTGATGTGGATGGGTGTCTATCCCGAAAGTTTCCTGGCGCCGATGCGCAAGGATACGCAGATCCTTCTCGCCCGTATCGACCGCGCCCGCCCGGTGGGTGATTCTCAGCCGACGAAGGGGACGGGGATCGTGCCCGCCGCTCATGCCGAAACGCACGCGCAGGGGAGCGCGCACTGATGGATTATGCCGCTAACCTCGCGATGACCCTGCCAGAACTGGTGCTGGCGCTGGGGGCGATCGCGTTGATGCTCGTGGCCGCCTGGGGGGGGCCGGGATCGACCAAGGCGGTGTCCTGGGCCGCGGTCGCGGTGCTCGCCGGCGCGTGTATCGCGCTGGCCGGGCCTGCGTCGTCCGGCACCTCGGCCTTTTATGGCATGTATCGCGCTGACGCTTTCGCGACGTTCGCGAAGGTGCTGATCTATATCGCGGCGGCGGTGGCGGTCGTGATGGCGCCGGACTTCTTCAAGCGCACCGCGGGCGACGATCTGCGGCCCGAATATCCGGTGCTGATCCTGCTGTCGGCGTGCGGCATGGGGATCATGGTATCGGCGGCGGACATGCTGACGCTGTATGTCGGTCTCGAACTACAGAGCCTTGCCGCTTATGTGCTGGCGAGCTTCATGCGGCAGGACAGCCGTTCGGCCGAAGCCGGCCTGAAGTATTTCGTGCTGGGCGCACTGGCTTCTGGTATCCTGCTGTACGGGATCAGCCTCGTCTACGGCTTCACGGGTTCCACCCTGTTTGACGAGATCGCGGGGGCCTATGCCGCCGCGCCGCTGTCCGGCAGCGGCAAGGCGCTCGGTTTGTTGTTCGGGCTGGTATTCGTCTTCGCCGGGCTGGCGTTCAAGATGTCGGCGGTGCCTTTCCACATGTGGACGCCGGACGTGTACGAGGGCGCACCCACTCCGGTGACCGCGTTCTTCGCCTCCGCGCCCAAGGTGGCCGCGATGGCGCTGGGCGTGCGGGTCGCGGTGGAGGCGATGGGGCCGGCGGACACGCAATGGCGCCAGATCGTCATCTTCGCGGCATTGGCCTCGATCCTGTTGGGCGCGGTCGCCGCGATCGGTCAGCAGAACATCAAACGCCTGCTCGCCTATTCGTCGATCAACAACGTCGGTTTCGCGTTGATCGGCCTCGCCGCCGGCACACCGGCGGGCGTGGCATCGGTGATGACCTATATGGCGATCTATATCGCGATGACGCTCGGCAGCTTCCTGGTCGTGTTGCAGATGCGCGACGCCGATGGGCAGCCGCTCGAAACCATCGCCAGCCTCGCCGGCCTGTCGCGGAACCGCCCGGGCCTGGCGGCCGCGCTGGCGATGTTCATGTTTTCGCTGGCGGGCATCCCGCCGCTGTTCGGCTTCTACGCCAAGTTCGCGGTCTTCTATGCCGCGGTCGAGGCGGGGCTGTTCCCGCTCGCGGTGGTCGGCATCGCGATGAGTGTGATCGGCGCTTATTATTATCTGCGCGTGGTCAAGACGATGTATTTCGACGAACCCGCGGCGGCATTCGGGCCGGGCGACCGGCTGGAAGGTGGCCTGATCGCGGTGGCGGCGGTGATGATCTCGCCGCTGGGTTATCTGGCGATCCCGCTGCTATCGGGCTGGGCGCTCGGCGCTGCCAACAGCCTGTTCTGAGGCGCGGCGCTGACCCGCATCATTCAGGTCGCGACGACCGGGTCGACCAACGCCGATCTGATCGCGCTGGCGCGTTCGGGTGGGGGGGAAGACGGATTAGGGCTCCGCGCGCGGGAGCAGACTGCCGGCCGGGGCCGGCAGGGCCGTGACTGGGCCTCCGCGTCGGGGAATCTGTTCGCGAGCGGGATGTTCGCGCTGCAACCCGGCGATCCACCTGCGCCGACGCTAGCGCTGGTCGCCGCCGTCGCCTTGCATGACAGCATGCGCCGGGTACTTCCCGCGAACGCCGCAACGAAGCTGCAGCTGAAATGGCCGAACGACGTGCTGATCGACGGCGCGAAACTGTCGGGCATCCTGCTCGAGCGAACGGGGGACTGGATCGTGCTCGGCATCGGCGTCAACGTGGCGTCGCATCCCGAACTCGCCGACCGTGCGACGACCAGCCTGCATGCGCTGGGCGCGACTATCGATGCCGAAGCCTTTCTCGAAACACTGGCGGAGCGGGTGGCGGATGGAATCCGGCACTGGCGCGAGCACGGCATCCCGGCGGTGACCGCGATCTGGTTGTCGCATGCGCATCCGGCGGGCACCTGGCTGTCGGTGCATCTGCCCGACGGCGAGCGGATCGAGGGCGCGTTCGAGACACTTGATCGGGATGGCGCGCTCGTCCTGCGCTTGGCGAGCGGCGCGGCGCGTGTCATTCACGCAGGCGACGTTTTTCTGATCTGATCGTGGGCCGACATCCGGCCGCCCGCACCCGCAAAAGGGGAAGAACATGCTGCTCGCCGTCGACGCCGGCAACACCAATGTGGTTTTCGCGCTGGTCACGCCGGACACGCGCGAGATTGTCGGGCGCTGGCGTATCGCGACGGACCCGCGCCGCACCGCGGACGAATATGCGGTATGGCTGAGCCAGCTCTTTTCGCTGGAAGGCTTTTCGCGTGATGCCGTCGAGGCGGTGATCATCGCCACGGTGGTGCCGCGCGCGCTCCACAATCTGCAGGTGCTGGCGTCGAAATATTTCCACACCGAAGCGCTGATCGCAGGCCGTGCGCCGGTCGAATGGGGCCTCGCGCTCGACGTCGACGAGCCGCAGAATCTGGGCGCGGACCGGGCGGTGAATACGATCGCGGCGCATGCGCTGTATCCCGGTGATCTGATCGTGATCGATTTCGGCACCGCGACCACCTTCGACGTGTCGGACTATACCGGCGCGTACAAGGGCGGGATCATCGCACCAGGGATCAATCTGTCGCTCGATGCGCTGGTCAGCGCCGCCGCGAAGCTGCCACGGATCGCGATCGAAGCGCCGCAGGGCCGGGTGAGTGTGATCGGCCGGAATACCGTCGATCAGATGAATATCGGCATCTATTGGGGCTATATCGCGATGATCGAGGGGCTGGTGACGCGCATGAAGCGCGAGATCGGGCGCCCGGTGAAGGTGATCGCGACGGGCGGACTGGCGACGCTGTTCGAACAGCATACCGACGCCTTTGACGCGATCGAGCCTGACCTAACGATCCAGGGGCTGGCGATCATGTGGGATCGCGCCCATATTACAGGATAATTCCTCGCCGCGGGATCAAGCGGCAAACATAATGCAGATGATACGCACGCGCCGTCCTGGCGACGTTGCGACCACGATCAAAGGAAGCGAATGACTAATCCGAAATCCAACGAACTTCTTTTCTGTGCGCTCGGGGGATCGGGCGAAATCGGTATGAACGTCACCCTCTACGGCCATAACGGCAAATGGCTGATGGTCGATTGCGGCGTGACCTTCGCCGACGCCCATTATCCCGGCATCGACGTGATCCTGCCCGATCTGCGCTTCATCGAGGAGCGGCTCGACGATCTGGTCGGCGTGGTGCTGACCCACGGGCATGAGGATCATATCGGCGCGCTGCCGTACCTTGCGGAGGATCTGGGCGTACCGTTGTACGCGACTCCCTTCACCGCCGGGCTGATCCGCGGGAAGCTGGAGGAGGAGCGGATCGAGGATCGCGTGCCGATCAAGCTCGTCTCGCCCGAACAGCCGTTCAACGTCGGCCCGTTCAAGGTGCAGGTGGTGCCGCTGTCACACTCGATTCCGGAGGCCAATGCGCTGCTGATCGAGACGAAGGCGGCAAAGGTGTTCCATACCGGCGACTGGAAGCTGGACGCCACGCCGGTCATCGGTGCGCCGGCCTCGCCGGAACAGCTCACCGCGATCGGCGATCGCGGCATCGACGTCCTTGTGTGCGATTCGACCAACGTCTTCAACGCGGAGGCGTCCGGCAGCGAGGCGAGCGTACGACAGGGGCTGACCGAAAGCGTCGCCCGCGCCCGCGCCCGGGTGGTGGTGACCACCTTCGCCTCCAACGCGGCGCGGCTGCACACGCTGGGCCAGGTTGCGCAGGAAACCGGGCGCAAGCTGTGCGTGACCGGCCGTTCGCTCGACCGGATCATCCGGGTGGCGAAGGCCACCGGCTATCTGAAGGATTTCCCCGACACGATCGACGTCGATACCGCGATGCGCCTGCCGCGCAACCGCGTGCTGATCGTCGCGACGGGCGGGCAGGGCGAACCACGCGCCGCGCTGGCGCGGATCGCCGACGGATCGCATCAGATCGGGCTCGACGCGGGCGATATGGTGATCTTCTCCGCCAAGCAGATCCCCGGCAACGAAGTCGCCATCGGTCGCATCCAGAACCAGCTCGCCGCCAAGGGCGTGGAGATGGTGACGGAGAAGCAGGCGCATGTCCATGTATCGGGCCACCCCGGCCGCCCGGAACTGGAGAAGATGTACGGCTGGATCCGCCCCAAGGCACTGGTGCCCGTTCATGGCGAAATGCGCCACCTGATGGAGCATGCGCGCTTCGGCAATGCCAAGGGCATCCGGCATACCTTGGTGCAGACCGATGGGGATCTGGTGCGGCTCGCGCCGGGCGCGCCGGAAAAGATTGGCGACGTCGCGGTCGGCCGGCTGGTGCTGGACGGCGATGTCATCCTGCCCGCCGATGGTGGGACGATCAACGAGCGGCGGCGGATCGCGGTCAACGGCCAGATCTCCGTCGGTATCGCGGTCGATCGTAACGGCCGCGCGGGGGGCGTGCCCGAGATCCGGGTGCAGGGCGTCCCCGTCGAGGATGAGCGCGAACCCTTCCTGGCCGAAGCTGCGGAGGCGGCGACCGAGGCGATGAGCGGCCGCGCGCGCGATCGCGACCGGCTACGCGAAGATGTGCGGCTGGCGGTGCGGCGGGTTGCGACGCGCTGGACGGGCAAGAAGCCTGTCGTCGATGTCGTGATCGTTCAGGTCTGATCGGAAGGGCTGGCGCATGCGCTGGACGTCGATGTTGGCGATCTACGTCCTGTTCTGGGCGTTCTCGGTGTTCCTTGTCCTGCCCTTCGGCGTGCGCACGTCGGAGGAGGCCGGCGCCCGGCACGTGCCGGGTACCGCGGAAAGCGCCCCACACGAATTTTCGCTCCGTCGCGTGCTGCTGCGCACGACGATCGTGGCGACCGTGCTGTTCGCGCTGTTCGTCGGCAATTACGAGTTCGGCTGGGTGCCCGCCAACACGTTCGACTTCTTCGACGCGGCGAATGCGATCGGGTGACGGGAAGGGGGCGGGGCTTGGCGAGCGGTCGCCGAGCCCCGTCTCGTTACCGCAGGCGTTCGATCGCCTGCGCCAGGGCCACGTACAATTTGCCCATGTCCGACGATAGCAGGGTCACGCCCAGCGGCGAGCCGTCGCGCTGCGCGAGGATCGTGCGGAGCATCGCCTCGAAATCGTGGATGTAGCGGTTCACCTGTTCGCGGAAGCCGGCATCCTCATCATACAGGCGCGCGACGTCGCGCTGTTCGGTGCCATCGAGCAAACGTACCGCGCGGCGCGTGAACACCCCGCGATCGCCCTTCAGATAGGCTGCCCAGGCGCTGTCCGACACGTCGGGAGCGAAGGTGCGGGTCAGGTCGATCGAGGCGGAATTGAGCGATTCGATCAGCAACGATGCCCGGCGGGCGAAGCTGTCGCGTTCATTCTCCTCGGTGGCGGCGCGCGCATCCTCTAGCCGCTGATCGACCAGCGCGATCGTCGCCTCGATCCCATGTAGCTGCTGTTGCAGCCGTTCCCCCGCCCGGGTCGCCGCGGCGACCGCCGCCTCGGCGACCTGCGCTACCTGCTCCACCTGGGTCGCGACGCCGCTCTCGACCGCGCGTTCCAGCGCGGCAAGACCAGCGGTATGCAACGCGCCTGCGGCTTCGGGGATGACCCGGCCCAGCGCTTCGCGGGCATGATCCGCCGCGGCGGAGGCGGTTTCGCGAACCCGTAGCAATGCCTCCAGCAAACGCGGCGCGGCTTGCTCGGTAAGATCGTCGGCCTTGCGCGCGGCCTGCTCGACCGCGTCGCCGATCAGCGACGCCTGACCATGCCCCTTGTCGAGCACCGCATTGAGCTTTTCGGTGAGCGTTTCGACGGTGTGGCGCTGTTCGGCGACCACCTGCGCGACCGCCTCGATCGCGTCATGGGTGCTTTCCGCCGCGGTGACGAGCGCGAGCAATTCGGGCTTGGCGGCGACGACCACCTGCTTCGTACTCGCGATTCGCGATTCGAGCCGCGCGATCGCGTCGGGCATGGTCTCGTCCATTTCGCGCGCGGCGGCGTCGAGCGCGATCAGCAGGCCCTCGGTGGTGTCGATGGTGCGTCGTGCGGTGTCGTTGCCCGCGTCGATCGCGAGGGTCAGTGCCTCGGTGCTGGCATGCAGGGCGCTGACGGTGGCGGCCAGATCGCGGCTGCGCTCGGTGCCCTGCGTGTGAAGTGTTTCGAAACCGGCGTCAGCGCGCGCGATACCGTCCTCCAGCGTGCGGACCAACGAAGCACCTGTCCGTTGCTGCGTATCGAGCCGCTGCGCGATCCGCTCGATCACGATCTCGATCAGCGAAATCCGTTCGGCGAGCGCCTCGGCGCTTTCACGCGCGGCATGGTCGAGTGCGGTCTGATTGGCGCTGACCATCGCCAGCATCGCCTCGCCCTGCGCCGCGATCCCCTGTCGTGAGCGATCGATCGCATCGGCAGTCCGATCGAGGAGTGCATCGACCGCCGCGGCGGCATCGGATGTGACCACCTCCAGCCGTGCACCGGCGGTCTCGCTGGTGATCTCCATGCGATGCATATAGGCGGCGAGTTTCTCGGCGGCCCCGGTGGTTACCGTTTCGGCATCGCGACTGCGCGCGATCAGCGACGCCACCTGCGCATCGAGCGCGGCGGTATGTTCGTTCGCGACGATCGCGGCGCGGTCGATCGTCTCCGTCAGCGCCGCCGTCTCCGCCCCCGCCCGGGGCAGGGTGGAAAGCAGGGTCGCGAGATGCTGGTGCGCCAATTCGGCGGAGGAGGAGAGCGCGCGGGCGTGAATGTCCGCCTGATCGATCTCTTCTGACAGGCCGCGGCCGATCGTCGCCAGCCGCGCGGTCGCCGCGTCGCCGAGCGCGCCCAGGATGCGCACCTGTTCCGCCAGCATCGCACGTTGATCGTCAAGGGTTTGGCCCAGCGCGGCGACGCGCGTTTCGAGCGCGTGCGCCTCGGCGCGCATCGCCCGCGCGGAGGCGCCAAACCGTAGCGCCTCCGCGCGGCTGGTGCGCAACGCGATCAGCCAGACGATCCCGGCCAGCACGGGAACCGTCGCCGCCGCAGCGGCAAACTGCGCCAGTGCGAGCGCGTTCATCGTCATCAGCTCGCCGCGTGCGATCCACAGCAGCGCTGCCACCCACGCCAGCGCCGCCACGATCGCGACCACGCCAACCCAGCGGCGCCGGTTGACGCCAACGTCCGGCTCCTCGTC
>NZ_JBELIE010000120.1:0-9914 GCF_042091075.1 Sphingomonas sp.
CGTTGGAATGACCGCCCTGGTCGCTCTCCTTCCCACCACGGAGCCCTCATAGGGCTCGCCGTCCGGCTCGTGGTCTCCCTGGGCGCGCGCCTTGCCCGGCTTCCCCCCACCGGGCCCACGGGGGGGGTGGTCGCCCTGGGCGTCGTCTGCGGGATCGCCGGGGCGATGCTGTGGGGCCGCACGCTGGATTTCGTGCTGGCCCGCCTCGCGCCGCGCGCGCGCTGGCGGCGGAGCGACGATGAGGGCGATGCGCTGTACGACGATCAGCAGGATGTGGCGGAGGACGACCTGCCGTTCGCTGCCGCCCGCCCGCCCGCCCCGCGCGCGGTGGCACAGCCGATCGACCGCCCCGCCCCGGTGATCAGCGATCGCACCCTGGCCCCCTCCGCCGCCGCGCGTCCGAAGGAACAGCAACAGCGGCTTGACCTGCGGGACAGCTTCGCTTTGCCCTCGATCGACCTGCTCAGCCCCGCCCCCGCGCATCAGGGCGGCCCGATCGACAAGGCCGCGCTGGAGCGCAACGCACGGCTGCTCGAAACCGTGCTCGACGACTTCAACGTCAAGGGCAATATCACCGAGGTGCGCCCCGGCCCGGTGGTGACGATGTACGAGCTGGAGCCCGCCCCCGGCATCAAGGCGACCCGCGTGATCAGCCTTGCCGACGATATCGCGCGCAATATGTCCGCGATTTCAGCGCGCGTGGCGACGATTCCCGGCCGCACCGTGATCGGCATCGAACTGCCCAATGCCAAGCGTGAGATGGTGTCGCTTCACGAACTCGTCGCCAGCCAGGCGTTCGAGGACCAGTCGGCACAACTGCCGGTGATCCTTGGCAAGAATATCGCGGGCGATCCGGTGATCGCCGATCTTGCCCCGATGCCGCACCTGTTGGTCGCCGGCACCACCGGCTCGGGCAAGTCGGTCGGGCTCAACGGCATGATCCTGTCGCTGCTGTACCGGCTGACCCCGGATCAATGCCGGATGATCATGATCGATCCGAAGATGCTCGAACTGAGCATGTACGATGATATCCCGCATCTGCTGTCCCCCGTCGTCACCGATCCCGCCAAGGCGGTGCGCGCGCTGAAATGGGCGGTCGAGACGATGGAAGATCGCTACCGGCAGATGTCGTCGGTCGGCGTGCGCAGTCTGGCGAGTTTCAACGACAAGGTTCGCGCCGCGCGCGCCAAGGGAGCGCCGCTCGGTCGCCGCGTCCAGACCGGCTATGGCGAGAATGGCCAGCCGATCTATGAGGAAGAGCAGCTCGATTATGACGTGCTGCCGCAGATCGTCGTTATCGTCGACGAGCTGGCCGATCTGATGATGACCGCGGGCAAGGAAGTCGAATTCCTCATCCAGCGGCTCGCACAAAAGGCCCGCGCCGCGGGCATTCACCTGATCATGGCGACGCAGCGTCCATCGGTCGACGTCATCACCGGCGTGATCAAGGCCAATCTGCCGACCCGCATCAGCTTTCACGTCACCAGCAAGATCGATTCGCGCACCATCCTGGGCGAACAGGGCGCCGAACAATTGCTGGGGCGCGGTGACATGCTCTACATGCCTGGCGGCAAGGGCATCGTGCGTGTCCATGGCCCGTTCGTCAGCGACGACGAGGTCCGCGCGGTCACCGATCACTGGCGCGCGCAGGGCACCCCCGACTATATCCAGTCGGTCACCGAGGAGCCGGAGGAGAGCTTCGCGCTCGACGGCGCCCCCACGGGCGAGGATACGGCGGAAGATCAACAATATCGTGCCGCGATCGCGCTGGTTTGCGGCAGCCAGAAGGCGTCAACGTCGTGGCTGCAGCGGCAATTGCGCATCGGCTATAACTCCGCCGCGCGGTTGATCGAGCGGATGGAGAAGGACGGCGTCGTCAGCCGGCCTGACCATGTCGGGCGGCGCGAAGTGCTGCGCGATACCGATGGTCATCCGTTGTGACGGGCGGAGCATAACGCGCAGCATGTGACAGGCAGCGATTTGCGAGATCGCCTGCGAAGGTATATATTCATCACAGTTGCCGGGACCGCCCGCAACATGATGGTCGGCCCGGCTCCTTTGGAGAGGATGGGTTATGACGATCCGTCAAGCGACACATCATGGTGCAGTGGTGGTATCCGCCCTTGTCCTGTTTGCGATCGTGGTGCTGCTCGCGCAGTTGATCGCGACGGGCATTATCACGGTTGGCGAATTGCTGATCCGATAGGCGGGTACGCACCGGCGATTGATCCGGGCGGAGGGTGTTGGCGCCCCCTGCCCGGATCGACCGGTTATCGCAGATGTTCGGCGAAGAAGGCGGCGGTCCGTTCGTCCGCCTGGATGGCGGCGGCATCAGACCGGCGCTTGCCGAATTCGGTGGCGAAGCCGTGATCCTCGCCCGGGTAATCGTGCAGCGTCACCTTCGGATGATCGTCCAGCCCGGCGTGCATCGCCGCCTGCGTTTCCTTGTCGACGAAGCCGTCATCGCCCGCGATGTGCAGCATCAGCGGATGCGCGATCGCCTGTTTCTCGCCCAGCAAGCCATCGATACCGACCGCGTAATAGCCGACTGACGCATCCACGTCAGTCCGCGCGGCGGTCATATAGGCGAGGCGACCGCCAAGGCAGTAGCCGACCGCCCCGACCTTGCCGCCGCCCGTCGCCGCACGCGCGTAGCGGATTGCCGCCTCGATATCGCGGATGCCGGCGTCCTGATCGAAATCACCCATGATTGACAGGGCGCGCTGCATCTCCGGTTCGATATCGGGGTCCAGCTCGATCCCCGGCTGCATCCGCCAAAACAGGTCGGGCGCGATCGCCAGATAACCCGCCTCCGCCAGGGCATCGCACTTGCGCCGGATCCCGGCATTGATCCCGAAAATCTCCTGTATCACCACGACCGCCGCCGTCGGCGTCCCGGCCGGATCTGCGCGATACGCCGGCATCACTTGCTCATCGAGCGTCGCGATCGTCACATTCGTCGTCATCACTCTTCTCCCTGTCGCGCGATCCTGCCTCGTCGCTGCGCGATCCGCCAGCGTTTGGCAGCCATAGCCGTTCCGCCTGGAAAAGGGCCTATCCCCGTTGGCGAGACGATACGATGACACGGCACGACCAGTGGTCGGGAATCGAGCTCGCCTGACCGGCGTTGCGATCGCGGCGCGTTCGGGGGCATACAGAGCCGCAGGTGATGGCGCGCGAATGGCGCGCTCAAGGGAGCGCCGCCGGATGAAAGTGACGATCGAAGTCGACTGCACCCCCGAGGAAGTCCGGCGGATGATGGGCCTGCCTGATCTGACCCCGATCCACGATCGCTATCTCGCCAAGATGCAGGAAGCAATCGAGGGTGCAGCGGTCGGCCCGGAGATCGTCGGCGCGATGATGAAGAGTTGGGCGCCCGCCACCGACGCCGGGCTCGATATGTGGCGCGCGCTGTTCAACGCCGCCGGCGGCGCCGCCAAATCCCAGGAGTGAGCGACGCCCCCGTGACCGACACGATCTTCGCGCTGTCGAGTGGGCGCCCGCCCGCCGCGATCGCGGTGATGCGGATCAGCGGCCCAGCGGCGCGTGATACGGCGCGCGCGTTGACAGGCGTCGTTCCCCCGCCCCGCACCGCGACGCTCCGCCGCGTGCGGGACCACGACAATGCAACGCTCGATCAAGCGCTAATATTGTTCTTCCCGGGGCCGAACACCGCGACCGGGGAAGATCTGCTCGAACTGCACCTTCACGGCGGGCGCGCGGTCGTCGCCGCCGTCGAGCGAGCGCTTGCCGCCCTGCCTGGCGTTCGGCTGGCACAGCCCGGCGAGTTCACTCGCCGCGCGCTCGAACATGGGCGGATCGATCTCGTCCAGGCCGCAGGTATCGCCGACCTGCTCGAAGCCGAAACCGAAAGCCAGCGCCGTGCCGCGGTCGCCGCCAGCGAGGGAACGATCAGCCGCGCAGTGCTCGAATGGATCGATCGCCTGAGCATCATCGCGGCGCGCGTCGAGGCTGATATCGATTTCAGCGATGAAGCGGACGTCGCGGACGACGCCGCTTATGTCCCGCGTGACGATATTACCGCGCTGGCGACGGCGATGGGACAGGTGCTCGACCTCCCCAGCGTCGAGCGATTGCGCGACGGCATCACGGTGGTGCTGGCCGGGCCACGCAACGCGGGCAAGTCGTCGCTGTTCAACGCGCTTCTCGATCGGGAAGCGGCCATCGTCACCCCGATCGCGGGGACGACCCGTGATGTGATCGAAGCGCCGGTCATACGCCACGGCATTCCCTATCGCCTGATAGATACGGCGGGTCTCACCGAGGCATCGGTCGATCCGGTCGAGCGGATCGGGATCGATCGCGCCGCGCGGATGATTGATTCGGCCGATCTGATCCTGTGGTTCGGAGCGCCGCAGCACGCCCCCGCCCGCGCGATCAGGTTGAGCGGCAAGAGCGATATTTCCCCGGTCGACCCGGCGGCGGATCTCCCTGTGTCAGCCCACGATATTGCCTCGGTGCAAACCGTCTGGACCATGATCGAGCAGCGGGCGGGACAATATCTGGGTGGCGACAGTGACCTGGCACTCCGGGAGGAACAGCGCCGTTTGGTAGCTGGATGCCGCGACGACCTTCTGATCGCTGCGTGGCAAACCGACCCGCTGCTGATCGCCGAACAGTTGCGCGTTGCCCTGGGCCAGCTCGCTGCGCTATTGGGGCGCAACGCCACGGAAGCGATGCTCGACGCTCTGTTCGGACGCTTCTGTCTCGGGAAGTGAATGTTCCACGTGAAACACTATGATGTTCTGGTTGTCGGCGGTGGTCATGCCGGCACCGAGGCAGCCGCCGCAGCCGCTCGCCGTGGCGCGCGGGTCGCCCTCGTGTCCCAACAGCGATCGCAGATCGGCACGATGTCGTGCAACCCCTCGATCGGCGGGCTCGGCAAGGGGCATCTCGTGCGGGAGGTCGACGCTCTCGACGGAATGATGGCCCGCGCGGCGGACGATGCCGCGATCCATCATCGTATGTTGAATCGCTCCAAGGGGCTAGCGGTGCGCGGCCCGCGAATCCAGGCCGACCGCCAACGGTATCGCGCCTCGATCCAGCGCCAGCTTGCTGCCTATCCGGCATTGGACATCATCGAGGCAGAAGTCGCTGCGCTGCAATATGCCAATGGCCGGATCTCCGGCGTCACTCTTTCTGACGACGCCGCGATCGGCGCCAATGCCGTCGTTCTTGCGACGGGCACCTTCCTGGGCGGCCGGATTTATCGCGGTTCGGATCGCATTCCCGGTGGCCGGATCGGCGAGCGGCCCGCGACGATCCTGGGCCAGCAGCTTCGCTCACTTGGTCTACCGATCCACCGGCTCAAGACCGGCACACCCCCTCGCCTCGACGGTCGCATGATCGACTGGGCGCGTCTGGCGCCGCAATTCTCTGACAGCGACACGTGGCGCATGTCCTTCATGCCGGGTGGAGCGCGATTGCCGCAACTCGCCTGCGCGATCACCCGCACCAATATCGCCACTCACGACATCATCCGTGCGGGCTTGGACGATTCACCGCTGTTCTCCGGGGCGATCGAAGGGCAAGGCCCGCGTTATTGTCCCTCGATTGAGGACAAGGTGCATCGGTTCGGTGACCGTGACGGCCATCAGATCTTCCTCGAACCCGAAGGGCTCGACGATCCGATCGTCTATCCCAATGGCATCTCCACGTCATTGGCGAGCGATGTGCAGGAGAGGATGATCGCGTCGATCGAGGGCCTTGAGCGCGCGGTTATCACGGTGCCGGGCTATGCGGTCGAGTATGACTATCTCGATCCCCGAGCGCTCGATCACCGTCTCGCGCTGACAGCGATCCCCGGTCTTTTCTGCGCGGGCCAGCTTAATGGCACGACCGGATATGAGGAGGCCGCCGCGCAGGGGCTCGTCGCCGGATTGAACGCTGCGGCGCATGCGCTGGGGTTGGGCCCGGCCACGATCGATCGTGCGGCGGGGTACATCGGGGTAATGATCGACGATCTCATACTTCAGGGCGTCAGCGAACCATATCGAATGTTGACGGCGCGTGCCGAGTATCGGCTGTCGCTCCGTGCCGACAACGCCGAAACGCGGCTTTCTCCCCTTGGGATCGACTGGAATTGTCTCCGCCCCGAGCGACTGTTCCACGTGGAACAGCGTGAAGGCCTCCGCGAACAGCTTCGTCGCGATCCCACGACGGCGTCGGAGGCCCCCATGGACTTAGCGCAAGAGGTGGAAGAGGATCGCCGGTACGCGCCTTATCTCGCCCGCCAGGCGGAAGAGATCGACCGCATGCGCCGCGATGGTCGGATCGCGATCGCGCATGGCGAACATTTGCGAGGGATAGCCGGCTTGTCCCACGAGATGATCGAACGCTTGTTGGCTGCCTCCCCGCGCACGCTGGACGAAGCCTCCCGCGTTCGTGGGGTTACCCCCGCCGCACTGGCCGCCTTGTGGCTCGACGCAAGGAAGCGCGCGTGACCGAGGACGAAGCGCGCGCTTGGGTCGCCGAGACGTTCGGAGGGCAATCGGCGGATCGACTGGAAAGTTTCGGCGCTATGGTGGCGGAGGAGAACACCCGACAGAATCTGATCTCTCCCTCGACGCTGGCGACGATCTGGCAGCGCCATTTGCTCGATTCGGCGCAGCTGATGCGCTTCTGCCCGCCCACCGCGCGAACCTGGATCGACGTCGGTACCGGCGCGGGATTTCCCGGGGTGGTCATCGGCCTGTTGTTCCCGGGGGAGGTTTTGCTGGCCGAACCGCGGGCGCGACGCGCTGAATTCCTCCTGACGGCTTGCGAGCGACTAGGGATCGCGTCCCGCGTTCGTGTTCGGCAAGCGAAAGCGGAGGCGCTACCAAGGGGTGCGTTCGACGTGCTATCGGCGCGCGCGGTAGCCAGCGTGCCCGCCCTGCTCGACATGACCCGTCACCTCCGCGCTGGCGGAAGCCGGTTGATCCTGCCAAGGGGCAAATCGGGTGAGGACGAGCTTGCGATCGTTCGCCTGCAATGGCACGGCATGTTCCACGTGGAACAGAGCCTGTCGGACGCCGAGTCCACGATCATCATCGCCGATGGAGTGACACGCTGATGTTCCGCATAGCGGTAGCCAATCAAAAGGGCGGCGTCGGCAAGACCACCAGTGCGATCAACATCGCCACCGCGCTCGCCGCATCCGGGCATATGGTGTTGCTGATCGATCTCGATCCGCAGGGAAACGCCTCGACCGGGCTCGGCATCACCCAGGCGCAACGCGAACGATCGAGTTACGACGTGCTGATCGAGCGTGGCGGCCTGAACGATGCGGTCGTCCCCACCGGCATTCCGCACCTCGATATCGTCCCCGCGACGGTCGACCTGTCAGGCGCAGAGATCGAGCTCGTCGAGCTGGAGCAGCGCACCCACCGCCTCCACCGCGCCATCGAGGATGCCGACCAGCGCTGGGACATCGTGCTGATCGATTGTCCGCCCTCGCTGGGACTGCTCACCATCAATGCCATGGTTGCCGCCGATGCGCTGCTCGTGCCATTGCAATGCGAGTTCTTCGCGCTTGAAGGGCTCAGCCAGCTGCTCAGCACGGTCGAGCGGATTCGCTCGCGGTTCAATCCCTCACTATCGATCCTCGGCGTCGCGCTGACGATGTACGACCGTCGTAATCGCCTGACCGAACAGGTATCGACTGATGTGCGCGCGGTGCTCGGCAAGGTCGTGTTCGACACCGTCATTCCCCGCAATGTCCGTCTGTCCGAGGCGCCGAGCCACGGCCTGCCGGCGCTGATCTATGATCATCGCTGCAGCGGATCGGAAGCCTATATGGCGCTGGCCCGCGAGGTGATCCAGCGCCTGCCTCGACAGAAGGAAGTAGCATGAGCGACGCCACCGCCCGCCGCACCCCGCGCAGCGGCCTCGGCCGTGGATTGAACGCGCTGCTCGGCGACGTCGCCAAGGATCAGCATGATGCCGCCGGAGAGGGGCCGGCGCGCGGCGCGGTACGGATGATCCCGGTGAGTGCGATCGCCCCGCATCCCGATCAGCCGCGCCGGCATTTCGACGAGACCGCACTCGCGGAACTGGCCGAATCGATCGCCGCGCGCGGGGTGATCCAGCCGATCATCGTTCGCCCGCACGGCCATGATTATCAAATCGTCGCGGGCGAGCGCCGCTGGCGAGCAGCGCAGCGCGCGCGGCTGCACGAAGTGCCCGTCGTCGTCCGCGACTATAGCGATAGCGAGACGCTGCAGATTGCCTTGCTGGAAAATATCCAGCGCCAGGATCTCAATGCGATCGAGGAGGCGCAGGCCTATCAGCGCCTCGTCGAGGAATTTGGCCATACCCAAGAGGCCCTCGCCAAGGCGGTGCACAAATCGCGCAGCCACGTCGCCAATCTGCTGCGCCTGCTGGATTTGCCGCCATCGATCCAGACCCGCGTCGTGGAAGGGGCACTGTCGATGGGCCACGCCCGCGCCATCCTCAGTGCCGCTGAACCGGAAGCGCTGGCCGATCAGATCGTCGCCCAGGGCTTGTCGGTCCGGCAGACCGAGAAGCTGGTCGCGGATGCCCGCCGCGGCCAGGACGGCTCGGCCACCGAACGTCCCCGTCGCGCGACCAGCGGATCACCGCACGTCTCCGGCGGCGCCGATATCGAGGCGTTGGAGCGCCAACTCGCCGACCTGTTGGGGTTGAAGGTCCGCATCAGCTTCCATCCCGATGGGCATGGCGCGATCACGCTTGACTATAGCACGCTCGAACAACTCGATATGGTGTGTCAGCGCTTGAGCGGCGAGCGCATTTAGCACCGAACGATATACAGCCCGGCCACCTGCTCTCCTCCCCAACGAGGGAGGAGAGCCGCTACCTCGCCATGCACCCGATATCGATCATTGGTCAGCCGCGCGTGGCGGCGCGCCGTGCCAGCCGCAGCAGAAAGGCATCGGCGATCACCCGCCCCGCCGGTCCGGCGGCGATAACCTCGCGTTCGGTGCGACGGGCGGCGGATTGCGCCGCGATCAGATCGTCGATCCGCCAGCGCCGCACCGCCGCCGCCGTCGCCGCTTCCTCCTTCCAGAAGACGCGGTGGCGTTTCATCACCTGCTCGATCCCCTCGCCGCCCTCCACCGCCGCGCGCATATCGCCCAGCGACACCAGCCGCCGCCCGAGCGCACGCAGCACCGGGATCGGCGAGCTATCCGCACCGCCCATCCGCCGAAGCGCCTCGGTCAATGCCATCACATCGCCGCTCGTACTGGCATTGACGACATCGCCGATCTCACCCTCGGCGATATCCGCTCCCACCGCATCCAGCACGCCTTCATCGGCATCCCTCGGGCGGTCGGGCGCGGCGTCGCAATAGAGCGCCACTTTCTCCACCTCCCTCGCCATCACCGCACGATCGCCATCGCTGCCACGCACGATCCGCTGCACCGCCGCCGGCGAGAGCCGCAGCCCCTGCGCCCGCGCCAGTTCGGATACCACCGCCGCCGCGTCCCGCGCATTCGGCGGATAACAGGCAAAGGCCAGCACACGATCGGAGGTCAGCGCCAGCTTCACCAGCTTGCCGGTCGCCTTCACCGTCGGCGCGATCATCACCACTGGATTGCCCGCCTGATCCGCCGCGAGCAGCGCCTCGACGGCATCGAGCGATTCCTCGCCCGCGCCCGTAACACGAACATACCGCGCGTCCCCGAACAGCGACAGCGATGACGCCTCGTCGCTCAGCCGGGCTGGATCGCCCCGCAGCGTCGGCCCGTCGAGATCGATCCGTTCGGCCCCCTGCCCCATCGCACGCGCCAGCCGCGCGGCATGGGCCATCGCGGTCGACTCATCTGGCCCGTACAGGAGGAACAGTCGGACATCCGCCGACGGCCGATCGAGCGCCGCGGTCAGCCGCGGCTCGGTCACCTTCATCGCCGCATCCCATGCGGCATGTCAGC
>NZ_JBELIE010000121.1:0-9863 GCF_042091075.1 Sphingomonas sp.
CGCCTGCTTTGGGAGCAGGATGTCGCAGGTTCGAATCCTGTCTCCCCGACCATTTCCTTCGACTTGTCACCCGCCATGTCCGGTCCGGTGCCGAAGGCTATGCACCAACATCCCTGAGCCTGGTGGCGAACACGATCCTGCGATCGTGCCGGGGGCCGGCCGGGCAGCGCTGATGATGCGCGTATGACCGCCACAGCAACCGGGCCCCGTGCTCGCGGCGCCACGCCACCGCCGGCGTCGATCATGGTCTCCAGACACGCGAAAGGCGTGACAGCTGCGATCCGCTGCCACGCCTTCCGATCAATGCCGACAGTCTTACTTGCGCAGCGTCAGGCCACCGCCGAAACGCTTGTTGAAGCGTGCCACCTGGCCGCCTGCGTCGAGGACCTGGCCACGGCCGCCGGTCCAGGCCGGATGCGCGAGAGGATCGATTTCCAGCGTCATCGTGTCGCCCTCCTTGCCCCAGGTGGAGCGGGTTTCGTACACGGTGCCGTCGGTCATCTGCACCTTGATCATGTGATAGTCGGGATGGGTGTCTTTCTTCATCTCTCACGCTCCTGCTGCGGCTGGTTTCCGACCAGCCAAAAGAGAAGGCGCGCGCCTAGCGGAGCGCGCGCCGAAAGTCAAAGCGGCTGCCAAATCAGCGCGGCTTGGGCGGATCGGCGATCATCGCGGTAAAGTTCGCTTCTGCGGCCACCTGTCCATCAATGGTAGCGACGCCCGCAAACTTGCACACACTATTGCGCTTCTGCACGAAGTTGACCGCGAGGCTGAGCAGCACGCCAGGCTCCACCGGCTTGCGGAACTTGGCGCCCTCGATCGCCATGAAATAAACCAGCTTGCCGCTTCCGGCCAAGCCCAGGCTTTCGACCGCGAGGACGCCGGCGGCCTGCGCCAGCGCCTCTACGATCAGCACGCCCGGCATGATCGGACGGCCAGGGAAATGCCCCTGGAAAAAGCCTTCGTTGATCGTCACTGCCTTGATCGCGCGGATCGACTGATCGGGGATCAGTTCCTCGACGCGATCGACGAGCAGCATCGGATAACGATGTGGTAACGCCGCCATCACTTGCGTGATATCGAGCGGGCCGATCGAGCTTTCCCCGATCGTACCGCCCGACGACGTCGTCGTTACGTCACTCACCGGCGATCAGCGGCCCGAGGGCGCGCGCGTGTTCGCCGGGGCGGCGGCCGCCGCGCCTGCCTGCTGCTGGCCCGGCTGCCAATTGGCCGGCGGCGTGATGCCGACGCTAGGCACCGAACGATCCAGTTCGGCGGTGATCGCGGAAGTGATGTCCGCCGTCGGCTGCGCAAACAGCGCCGCGTTCGGACGCAGCAGCAGGCTGACGTTCTTGGCCCGCACCGCCGCGTTCACCGCGTCGGGCAGCTTGGCGGAGATCTGCTCCAGCGCATAGGCCTGCGCGCGGCTGGCCGGCGCGGTCAGGCGCTGCAGCTCGGCATTGCCGGCCTGTTCCTTGGTCTGGATCGCGGTCGCCTGCGGACGCAAGGAAGCCTCGCTCGCTCCAGGTGCGGCGGCGGCCTTCTGGTAAGCGTCGACCAGGGGCTGAAGCTCGGTCGAGATCGCCTGACGGCGCGAATTCGCCTGATCGATCTGTGCCTTGTAGGTGGTCTGGATCTGGCTGCGTGCCGTTGCCCATGCCTTCGAGTTGGCGACCGCGGCTTCGGGATCGGCGACGGCCACGCCGCCCACCTGCGCCGTGGCGGCGCCGGCGACGAACACGCCCGGCGCGGCGAGCGCGGCAGCGAGCAACAGGGTCTTGAAGGTCGTCATCAGAACTGTGTCCCTACGTTGAAGGTAACGAGTTTCTTGTCGTCGCCAGGCTGTGTCACGATAGCCTTGGCGAGATCGATACGGAGCGGGCCAAACGGCGACGTCCAGTTGACGCCGATCCCGACCGACACGCGCGGCCGTGCCGAATTGCCAAGGAAAGTTTCCTTGAACGGTTGCGAAGCGATCAGCGCGGTATTGGGCACGATGCCGTTACAATTGCCTGATCCGTCCGGAATGCCGGTGGCGCAGGCCGTCGTCACCGACACCCCCGCGCCGTTGACATAGGAATATAGCGCGTTGCCGGCCGTATCACGCTGCGGCAATGGCAGAACTACCTCCCTGCCGTTAGCGTCCACCGTCGTCGGGAAGGTCGCGGTCTTCAACGGCTCGGTGATGCTGAACAGACTGCCGACCTGAGCGTAAATCGTCGGGCGAAGCCCCAGTTCGCGCGCGCCCGAGCCGAGCGGAATCTCCAGCTCTACCTTGCCAAGGTAGTAAGCATTCCCGCCCAGCGCGTCGTCGACGATCTGGTTGCGATCGGTCACCAGCACCTGCGCGCCGGTTGTCGCATCGGTCGTATAAGACTGGCGCAACACGCGCGGACCGACGCCGCGGATGTCGAAGCCGCGGAACTGCGGCTCACCCAGGTAGAAGCGGTCGGTGATACGGACCTTGTCGATGCCCGGTCCACGCGACCCTTCGAGCGAACGGATATAGCCGCCCTCCGCCGTGACCGAGGCTACAAAGCCACTGCCCAGCCCCCAGAATTTCGAGCCCTCCACGCGGGTCCGGACATATTTCACGTCGCCGCCCAGCCCGGCGAAATCCTGGCTGAACACGAACCGCTGACCGCGCGTGGGGCGCAACCGGCTGTTGAGGCTGTCAAAGATCAGCGAATAACCGACGCTCGACGTCAGGCGATTCCCCAGCGAGTCGCACAGATACCGGCCCGCCTTCAGCGGATCGCAGCTGCCGTTGGTAAAGAACGTCGCCTGGTCCAGCCCGACTTCGTCGTAGGAGAAACTGTAGCGTCCGGCGAGTTGCCAATATTCGGTCAGCGCCACGCCCGTGCGGACCTGGAAGCCGGTCGATACCTGGCTGTAGGTGGTGTTACGGCTCGTCCCGACGAACTGGAAGGCGTTATAGTCGCGGCGGAACAGGTCGACGCCCAGCGCGATGTTCTTGTCGAAGATATATGGCTCGGTAAAGCCCAGCTCGATCGACTTGGAATAGCTCGAATAATTCACGCCCGCGCGCAGCGTCTGGCCTTTGCCGCGGAAGTTTTCCTGCGTGATATTCGCCTGGATGATAAAGCGTTCGAGGCTGGAGAAGCCCGCCGACAGCTGCAGCTGCCCGGTCGCCTTTTCCTCGACGTTCGCTTCCAGCACGACGCGATCGGGCGTCGAGCCCTGCACCTGCTTGATCTCGAACTTGTCCTGGAAATAGCCGAGCGAGTTGATGCGATCCTGCGAACGCTTCACCTGGAAGCTGTTGAACGCATCGCCCTCCGCCACGCGCACCTCGCGCCGGATCACCTTGTCCTGCGTGTTGACGTTGCCGGTGATATCGACACGCTCGACATAGGTGCGCTGCGCCTGGCCGATGTGAAAGTTGATCGACATCGTCAGCGCGTCACGGTCACGCTGAAACTCGGGGTTGACGTCAGTAAAGGCGTAGCCAAACAGACCGGCGGTCTCGCTCAGATTGTCGACCGTATCCTCGACCATCTTGGCGTTGTACCAGTCGCCCTTCTTCACCGGCAGCGTCGCGGCCAGCTTCTTGCCTTCGAAATCGCGGATGTCGCTGTCGACCGTCACGTCGCCGAATTTGTAGCGCGGCCCTTCTTCCACCACATAGGTGATGATGAAGTCCTTGCGATCGGGGGTCAGTTCGGCGACCGCCGACGTCACCCGAAAATCGGCGTAGCCCTGCGTCAGATAGAATTGCCGCAGCTTCTGCTGATCATAGGCCAGACGATCCTGGTCATAGGATGTGCCCGACGAGAGGAAGCGGTAGAAACGCGCTTCCTTCGTCGCCATTTGAGCGCGCAGCTTGCCGTCGTCGAACACCTCGTTCCCGATGATGTTGATCTGGCGGACCTTGGATTTCGGCCCCTCGCTGACTTCGAAGACGACATCGACGCGATTCTGGTCGAGGCTGACCATTTTCGGCTGCACCGTCGCGGCGAAACGGCCCTGACGACGGTAGAGTTCGATAATGCGCGCGACGTCGGCACGCACCGCCGACCGGGTGAAGATCTGACGCGGCTTGAGCCGCACCTCCTTGCTGATCTTGTCTTCCTTGAGGCGCTTGTTGCCCTCGAAGATGACGCGATTGATGATCGGATTCTCGCGCACGCGAATCACGATCTCACCCGTTTCAGCTCCCGAAATCGAAACGTCGGCGAACAAATCGCTGGCGTAAAGATCCTTGATTGCCTGATCGAGGGTTTCGTTCGTATAGGCCTGCCCCTGGCGCAGCTTGGTATAGCTGAGCGCAGTCTCCGGCTCGATCCGCTGCGTGCCCTCCACTCGTAGCGACGTGATCATACGCGCGCCCGGCGTGTTCACGGCGACCGCCGGGGCGGTATCAGCATCGCTCGTCGGGCGTCCGGACGCCGGCTCGGCGGCGGGACGCGCGCGCTGGGGGCGCCCGGGCGCCTGCGCCGCGGCAACCGCGGGCAGGCCAGCGAGCATCGTGCAGCCAAGCAGAGTCGCCGAGGCACGCGCCCGCGAAGTCGAAACGTTGAGCACCGTCACCAAAAATCCCACCCGAGAGAAACCGTCACATTGCAGGGTCGCGCTGCCCTGCCTTACCTTCGTCAACCGATCAAGCCGGCCAGATGCCGCCATAGGCCGAAGTTACCGAGATCATTGAACGTCACCAGCAGCATCAGCGCCAGTACCGCCATCAGACCGCCACGATAGGCCCATTCCATCGTCTGTGGGGCAACGGGCTTTCGCCGGATCGCCTCGATCACGTAGAAAAAAAGATGCCCGCCATCGAGCATCGGCACTGGCAGCAGATTGATGAACCCAAGATTGATCGACACCAGCGCGATCAGGAACACGAACGCCTCAGGCCCGAGCGTGATCTGTTCGCCTGACACCTTGGCGATCGACAGCGGACCGCCAAGTTCCTTCACCGAACGCCGTCCGCTGATGATCTGGCCGATCGTCTCGACCATCATCTCCACGATCTGCCCGGTACGCTGTACCGCGACGATCGGTGCTTCGATCAGGCCGACCGGCCGGACCACCGGCGCGCCCGGTGCGATGCCCAGCAATCCGACGCGATATTCGTTGCCGAAGCGATCGCGCTGCACCTGCGTGCCGATCGTCGCGGCGACGCTTGTGGCACTGCCGCCGCGTTCATAGTCGATCCGCACGCGCTCCCCGGCGCGGATCTTGACGAAGCGCACCATGTCTTCGAACGTTTCGACCGGACGACCGCCCAGCGCGGTGATCCGATCGCCAGCGCGCAGCCCCACCTGCGCGGCGGCCGTCCCCGGCATCGCCTGCCCGACCACCGCCGGCGTGCGCGCATCGCCATAGGCAAGCGCAAAGCCCGCCAGGATCAGGATCGCGACGACGAAATTGATCGCCGGCCCCGCAGCGACGATGATCGCGCGCTGCCAGACCGGCTTGGCCTGAAACGTCTGGCGCCGTTCCTCGGCGGGCAACGCCAGCCAGTCGGCGGACGGTTGGCTCGCAGGATTCATGTCGCCGGCGAAGCGCACATAGCCGCCCAAGGGCATCCAGCCGATTTTCCAGCGAGTGCCGCGCCGGTCGGTCCAGCCGGCGATTTCGCGACCGAAACCGATCGCGAACGCCTCTGCCTTCACGCCAAACCAGCGACCGGCGAGGTAATGTCCCATCTCATGGATGAAGACGAGCGGACCGATCACCAGAACAAAGGCGAGGACCGTCAGCAAAAGTCCCGGAGTCTGGATCACGCCACGCCATCCTTCACGCGCTCACCCGCGATCCTGCGCGCTTCCGCATCGACATGGAGGACCGCGTCGAGCGTTTCCGGCGCGGCCGGGGCGTAACGCTGCAAGGTATCGTCCACGATTGCGGCGATTTCAAGAAACCCGATGTTACCTGCCAGAAATGCCGCCACCGCCACTTCATTGGCGGCATTCAGGATCGCGGGACGCGCCCCGCCCTCGTCTGCGGCAGCGCGCGACAGGGCCAGCGCCCGGAACCGCACCGGATCGGGCGATTCGAAATCGAGACGTCCGAGCGCGACCAGGTCCAGCGGTGCCATCGGCGTCGCCATCCGCTCCGGCCACGCCAGGCAATGCGCAATGGGGACGCGCATGTCGCTCGGCCCCAGCTGCGCCAGCATCGAGCCGTCGATATAATCCACCATGGAATGGATCACCGACTGGCGATGGATCACGATCTCGATCCGCTCGACCGGCACCGGGAAAAGCCGCGCCGCCTCGATCAGTTCGAGCCCCTTGTTCATCATCGTCGCGCTATCGACCGAGATCTTCGCGCCCATCGACCAATTGGGGTGCGCCACCGCCTGCGCCGGCGTGACGGCCGCCATATCGCCGAGCGCCCAGTCGCGGAACGGCCCGCCGCTGGCGGTCAGCACGATGCGGCGGATGCTGTCAGGACGTGCCGCGTCAAGGCATTGGAAGATCGCGTTATGCTCACTGTCGGCGGGCAACAGCGTCGCGCCGCAACGCGCCGCCGCCGCAGTAATGATATCGCCCGCCGATACCAGCGGCTCCTTGTTGGCGAGCACCACGGTGCCGCCCTGCTCGATCGCCGCCAACACGGGTTTCAGCCCGGCGCATCCGACGATCGCGCCCATCGTCCAATCCGCGCCGAGCGCCGCGGCCTCGCACACCGCCGCGGGGCCACCGGCCACATGCGTCCGCGTCCCCGCCAGCGCCGCCCGCAGCTCCGGCAGACAGGCTTCGTCGGCCACCACCGCCATTTCCGCATCGGTCCGGATCGCCGCGGCGGCAAGCCTTGCGACATCGCAATTGGCGGTCAGCGCGCGAACCCGGAAACGGTCCGGTGCCCGCTCGACGAGGTCGAGCGTCGAAGTGCCGACCGACCCGGTCGCGCCGAGGATGGTCACCGTCCTCATGACAGCAACACGCCCAATGCCACCAGCACCGCCGCGACGGGGGCAACCGGCACCAGTCCGTCGAGCCGATCGAGTACCCCCCCATGGCCGGGCAGGGTATTGCCACTGTCCTTCACCCCGGCCTGACGCTTCAGCATGCTTTCGAACAGGTCGCCGATCTGGGCCAGGATCGCGAGGAACGGCGTGGCGATCGCCAGCAGCGGCGGCAGATCGGCCAGCGCCCACAACAGCCCGCCCAGGATCGTTGCGGCCACCATGCCGCCGAACAGCCCGGCCCAGGTCTTGTTCGGGCTGAGCCGCGGTGCGAGCTTGGGGCCGCCGATCGAACGTCCAGCGAAAAAGGCGCCGATGTCGCAGGCCCAGACCAGCGCCATCGTCCAAAAGGCATATAAGAGCCCGTCGTCCTGCCGGCGCAGATAGACAAGCGCCAATACCGGCAGGCCGCAATAGAGCACCCCTGCCGCCAGTTTGGGCAGCCGCGTGACGATCGCGACGAAAAACGCCGCGCCCGCCACCAGGCCGAGTGTGAAGAAGTCGCGCGTCTCCAGCACCAGCCACGCCGGCGCCATCGTCGCGAGCGGCACGCTGAGCGCGAACTGGCCGAGCCGCTTGGTACGCGCGGGTGCCTTTTGCAGCCCTGCCCATTCCGCCATCATCAGCAGCGATACGACCACCGCCAGCAGCCAGAAGGCGAAGCCCCCCGCCCATAGCGCCAATACCGCGACCGCGATCATCACCACGCTGGCGATCATCCGCAGCCGCAGGTTCGACGGCGTGCGCCATCGGGCATCCGGCGTGTCGAGCAAGATTTCCGATGGCCGGTCGGGCGCGGGGGCGGGCGGATGCTGCCCGGGATCAATCATAAGGGAAAATGCTCACAAACCGCCATAGCGACGCTGGCGCTGACCATAAGCGCGGATCGCCGCGTCCAATTCGTCGGCGCCGAAATCGGGCCATAACGTATCGACGAACAGCAACTCCGCATAGGCCGCCTGCCACAACAGGAAATTGGACAGCCGCTGCTCCCCCGACGTTCGGATCATCAAGTCGAGCGGCGGCAGGTCGCGCGTCTCCAGCTCGCTTTCGATCGCCGCCGAGTCGATCGAATCCGGGGACAATTCGCCCGCCGCCGCGCGCCGCGCCAGCCGCTGTGCGGCCGCGACCAGTTCGGCATGAGCGCCGTAATTCAGCGCGATCGCGAGGATCGGGCCGGTATTCGCGGCGGTCCGTGCCAGGGCGTCGTCGACCAGCGCGGTGACGTCGCCAGGGAAGCGGCGATAGTCGCCGATCACACGGAGCCGCACATTCTCACGCACCAATTCCGCCAGATCGTTGCGGATGAAGAATTTCAGCAGCCCCATCAGGCCGCTGACCTCGTCCTCCGGGCGCCGCCAGTTTTCCGACGAAAAAGCGTAGAGCGTCAGTGCCTCCAGCCCCATCGAACGCGCCGCGCGGCTGACCGCGCGCACCGCCTCCACTCCCGCGCGATGCCCCGCCGCCCGTGGCAAGTGCCGGCGTGCCGCCCAGCGGCCGTTACCGTCCATGATGATCGCCACGTGCCGCGGCATCGCCGTCGGTTCGTCACGCTGCGGAGCCGCTGCCGTCGCCATCAATCCCTCCCCCGGAATGCGCGACGCATCACTTACCCAGGATTTCCTTCTCCTTGGCGGCCGACACCGTATCGATATCGACGATCGTCGCGTCGGTCAGCTTCTGCACCTCGGTTTCGTGACGCTTGCGTTCGTCCTCGCTGAATACGCCCTTCTTCTCGTCCGTCTTCAGCGCGTCCATGCCGTCGCGGCGGACGTTGCGCACCGCCACCTTGGCCTTTTCCGCATATTGCCCGGCCAGCTTCGCCAGCTCCTTCCGCCGTTCCTCGGTCAAGTCCGGGATCGGCAGGCGCAGCGTGTTACCGTCGTTGATCGGGTTCAGCCCAAGGCCGGCCGAGCGGATCGCCTTTTCGACCGGGCCGACGTTCGATTTGTCCCACACCTGCACCGACAGCATGCGCGGTTCCGGCGCGGACACCGTCGCAACCTGATTAAGCGGCATATGCGAGCCATAGACCTCGACCGTTACCGGATCGAGCAGCGAGGTCGAGGCACGCCCCGTGCGCAGGCCGCCAAGATCCCCCTTGAGCGATTCGACCGCGCCGTTCATCCGGCGCTCCAGATCGGCCTTGTCATACGCGGGCATCACATCGTCTCCATCTTGTTCTGCACGACCGTCGACACGCCCTCTCCGCGCAGCACGGCGGCAAAATTGCCATGCTCGCGGATGTTGAACACGACGATCGGAATGTTCGAATCACGACACAGCGCGATCGCGCTGGCGTCCATTACCTTCAGGTTCTTCGCCAGGACGGTGTCGTAACTGACGGTTTCATATCGCGTCGCGCCCGCGACCTTCTTCGGGTCTGCGTCATAGACACCGTCCACCGATGTCCCCTTGAACAGCGCGTCGCAGTTCAATTCAGCCGCGCGTAGCGCCGCGCCACTGTCGGTGGTGAAGAACGGCGATCCCACGCCAGCCGCGAAGATCACCACCCGCCCCTTTTCAAGGTGCCGGGCGGCGCGGCGACGGATGAACGGTTCGCAAACCGACTGCATCGGGATCGCCGACTGCACCCGGGTGTCGACGCCGATCTGCTCCAGCGCGTTCTGCACCGCCAGCGCGTTCATCACGGTGGCCAGCATGCCCATGTAATCGGCGGTGCCGCGCTCGAAACCCTTGGCGGCGGCGGCGAGGCCGCGGAAGATGTTGCCCCCGCCCACGACGATGCACAGCTCGAACCCCTGCGCCTTGACGTCCGCGATCTCCTCCGCGACGCGCGCGGTGACCGCCGGGTCGATCGCCAGCCCTCCCTCGCCCATCAGGACTTCGCCCGACAGTTTCAGCAGGATACGTTTGTAGCGAGGCTGGGTCATGGGATCCGGGCGCTGGTGGAAGGCGCGCGGACCCT
>NZ_JBELIE010000122.1:0-9835 GCF_042091075.1 Sphingomonas sp.
CCGGCGGTGTGGCCTCGTTCGGCGCCGCCACCGCCGCGCTGCTGACGCTGCGAGGATCCACCCCACGCCACAAGGCGCTGCCGGCGCCGAAGCCGAACGGCGCCGCGCACCAGCCGGATGGCACGGACTCAAGCGCCTCCTTCACGGCCGGAATCGCTGATGAAAATACGATTCCGGAAAAGGGCACGACACCGACGGCGGCGTAAGCACCTTGACCGTCACTCCGCGGTTCGCCCCGGAGTGACGGCAAGGGCCACAAACCTTGCGGCGGCGCTTGTCTGATCAGCCGGCCAGAAAGGCTGCGATCGCCTTGCCCAGTTCCGGTTTGGTCACTGCGCTCATGTGATTGCCCGGCACCTCGACGTAACGCGCATCCGGCAGCCGGTCTGCGAGCGCCCGCGCCGACCCGTTGTCATCATCGTCCACGCCGTTGACGACCAGCGCCGGCCAGTCGAAGCCGGCAACAATCGCTTCGTCGGTACTGGCGAAAGTGTCGATCACATGCAGCAACGCGACGGGATCTCCGCCGGTGGTTTTGAGGAACGCCTCCGCGAGCCATGCCGGAGAGCCGCGTTCATGTGTTCCCGGATTGCTGAGGATATGGCGAAAGTGATCGGCACGCCGCTCGGCATCGATCAACCCCTCTAGCCCCATGCCGGCAAACACCACGCGGCCGGGCTTCGCGCCGGTCGCCAGCATCCGCGCGGTGGTGCGCGCGCCGAGCGAATAGCCGCCGAGATCGTAATCGGTCAGCCCGAGATGGGCGACCAGCGCATGACCGTCACGCGCCAACGCGTCGGTAGGATAGGCCGTCGCGTCGTGCGGTTTGGCGCTGTCGCCGTGCCCGCGCAGATCGGGCATGATCACCCGGCGCCCCGACGCCGCGATCGCCTCGGCATGGCCGTAGCGGATCCAGTTGGTCACGGCGTCCGAAAAATAGCCGTGGATCAGCATCACCGGGCGCCCCTCGCCCATTTCGCGATAGGCGATCGGCTGACCGTCGAAACTGTCGAAGAAGCGCGGCGCTACGGCGGTAGCCATGATCGTTACGTCCCGAATTGGCAAATGGGCGAGAATGCGTCGCCCTTACCCCCAGGTGGCCGGGCGGTCCATCCAAAGCCGGTGGGGCAGGACTTCATTATCATAAGGGTACTTATTATATGCGCCGACATGAGTGATTCGATCGGCTTTCTGGTCAGCGATGTCGCGCGCTTGATGCGCCGGCGCTTCGACGAACGCGCGCGCACCATCGGTGTCACGCGGCCGCAATGGCGCGCCCTGACGGCGCTTCACCGCGAAGAGGGGCTGACCCAGGGCGCGCTGGCGGACCGGCTGGAGGTTGAGCCGATCACCCTGTGCCGGATGATCGACCGGCTCGAGGAAGCCGATCTGGTAGAGCGTCGGCGTGCGCCCGCCGACCGCCGCGCCTGGCATATCTATCTGACGACAAAGTCTCGCGCGTTGATCGCGCAACTGCGCGTTCTGGCCGACGATCTGTCGGATCGCGCGCTGGAGGGCATTCCCGCCGAGCGGCAGGACATGTTCATCGAGGTGCTGGATCGCATTCGCGGCAACCTTCAATCCCCCCTAGAGCAGGAGAGCGCGCATGGCTGATGCCGACCCGCAGCGCACCCTGGCGGCTGATGAGGCCGCCCCGACGCTGGCCCCCGACGACCTCGAAACGCCTGCCGCGCCGGCTCCACGGCGTCGCTGGGGCAGATTGGCGCTGATGGTCAGCGTGCCATTGCTGCTGGCGGCGATCGGCGGCTGGTTCTGGCTGACCTCCGGCCGTTATGCCAGCACCGACAATGCCTATGTCAAACAGGACATGTCGTCGATCAGCCCCGACACCGGGGGACGGATCGTCTCGGTGGAGGTGCGGGAGAACCAGCGCGTCAACGCGGGTGACATCTTGTTCCGGATCGATCCCGAGCCCTATCGCATCGCACTCGAACAGGCTGATGCCGCGCTGGCCGAGGCGCGCGTCGACGTATCGACCAAGGCGACCGATACCGGCAGCGCCGCCGCGACGCTGGCGGGTGCGCGAGCCGATCTGACGCTGGCGCAGGCGACGTTCGAGCGTCAGAAAGCGCTGATGACGCGCGGCTTCACCACGCGCGCATCGCTTGACGCCGCGACGCAGCAAGTGGCGGCGGCGCAGGCGCGTATCGCCGCGGCCCAGGCGGATGCGGCGCGGGCTCGTCAACAGGTATCCAGCGGGGCGAGCGGATCGAGCACGCCGGCGGCGATCCAGGCGGCCTATGCCCGCCGCGAGAAGGCAGCGCTGGATCTGTCGCGCACCGTCGTCCGTGCGCCCTATGCCGGGATCGTCAGCCAGACCAGCCGGTTGCAGGTCGGCAATATCACCCCGAGCGGCCTGCCCGCGCTGACGCTGGTCGCGCTGCGCGGCGCCTATGTGGAGGCCAATTTCAAGGAAACCGATCTCGATCATATGCGGCTTGGTCAGCCGGCCACGATCCGGCTGGATGCCTATCCGGACATCAAGATGAAGGGGCATGTCCAGTCGATCGGTGCCGGTACGGGATCGCAATTCTCGGTATTGCCGGCGCAGAATGCGACCGGCAATTGGGTGAAAGTGACGCAGCGCGTGCCGGTTCGGATCGCGATCGACAGCGCGCCGCCGCGTGCGCTGATCGCCGGCCTGTCCGCCGATGTGTCGGTGGATACCCAGCCAGGGCGGCATTGATGGCCAGCCGGGCCGCTACCGCGCCCGCGCCCGCGACGGCGGCGCCCCCCGCCCCGCCCGTGGCGGGCCAGGCGTTGCTGCCAGTGCGCCATCGCGGTTTGCTGACCGTCGGCGTGATGGGCGCGATGGTGATGCAGATCCTCGACACGACCATCGCCAATGTGGCGCTGCCGCATATGCAGACGTCGCTCGGCGCGACGGTCGATACCGTCACCTGGGTGCTGACCAGCTATATCGTCGCGACCGCGATCGCGCTGCCCGCGACCGGCTGGCTCTCCGACCGGCTCGGCAGCCGCCAGCTCTTCCTGATCGCGGTGGGCGGGTTCGTCCTCGCCTCGATGCTCTGCGGCATCGCCACCAGCTTGCCCGAAATGGTGCTCTTCCGCGTTATCCAGGGCATCACCGCCGCGTTCATCAATCCGCTGTCGCAGACCGCGATGCTCGACATCAACCCGCCCGAGCGCGCCGCCAAGGCGATGAGCGTGTGGGGCATGGGCGTGATGGTGGGGCCGATCATGGGGCCGGTGATCGGCGGCTTCCTGACCGAAAACTATAACTGGCGCTGGGTGTTCTACGTCAACGTGCCGGTCGGCGTTCTGACCTTCGCGATCCTGTGGTTCCTGCTGCCATCGCGCCCGACCGCGCGACGATCGTTCGATTTCATGGGCTTCGCCTTCGTCGGGATCGCGGTCGCGGCGTTCCAGCTGATGCTAGATCGCGGACAGACGGAGGATTGGTTTTCCAGCTGGGAAATCATCGTCGAGGGGCTGGTCGCCGCCGCCGCGGCGTGGCTGGCGGTGATCCATCTCGCTACCGCGCGGCACCCGCTGTTCGATCGCCACCTGTTCCAGAACCGGAACCTCGTCATGGGGATGATCTTCATGGTGGTGATCGGCATCTCCACCATGGCCCCGATGGCGCTACTACCGCCGATGCTGCAGCAATTGTTCGGCTATCCGGTCATTGATACCGGGCTGATGATGGCGCCGCGTGGCGTGGGCGTGCTGTTCACGATGTGGCTCGGCGCGCAGATAATGGGGCGTATCGACACGCGCATCCTTATCATCGTCGGGCTGATCCTGTTCGCCTGGTCGCTGCACATGATGGCGGGCTATTCGCTGGAGATGAACTATTGGCCCGTGGTCAGTGCCGGCTTCGTCCAGGGGCTGGGCATGGGACTGGTGTTCATGCCGCTGAACGCGCTGGCCTTCGCGACGCTCGACAACCGTTATCGCACCGACGGCGCGAGCATCCTGAACCTGATGCGTTCGATCGGGCAATCGGCGGGCATATCGATGGTGACGGTGCTGCTGGCCCGCAACATCCAGGTCAGCCATAGCGACCTTGCCGCCCACGTTACCGATCAGACGATCCCGGGGATGGCGCTCATCGAGCGCGTTCCGACACTGGGCAACACCGCCACCGCCATGGCGGATGCGATGGTCAACCAGCAGGCGGCGATGATCGCCTATATCAATGACTTTCACCTGATGGCGTGGATCTCGATCGTGGTGGTGCCGCTGGTGATGCTGCTCCGCAAGCCGAAGACCAAGCTGGAGGTAATCCACGCGGAATAGCGGCGGCGCGATCCACCATGCGATCGTGAAACGCAAAGGGGCCTGACGCGCGCATGCGTCAGGCCCCCTCCGTGGCGATCATCCGGGAAGGCCGAACGTGGCTTACGCCGCCTTCTTCAGGTGGCGGCGGCCAAGCAATTCGGCGATCTGCACGGCGTTCAACGCCGCGCCCTTGCGGAGATTGTCGCTGACGCACCACAGCGACAGGCCGTTGTCGACGGTGGGATCGTCGCGCACCCGGCTGACATAGGTGGCATCGTCGCCCGCGCTTTCGATCGGGGTGACATAGCCGCCGTCCTCGCGCTTATCGATCAGCATCACGCCGGGCGCCTCGCGCAGGATCTTCTGCGCTTCCTCTGCGGACAGCTCGTTCTCGAATTCGATATTGAGCGCCTCGGAATGGCCGACGAACACCGGCACCCGGACGCAGGTGGCGACGACCTTGATCTTCGGATCGAGGATCTTCTTCGTTTCGACCACCATCTTCCACTCTTCCTTGGTGGAACCATCCTCCAGGAAGCTGTCGATATGCGGGATGACGTTGAACGCGATCTGCTTGGTGAACTTCTTCGCCTCGGCGGGATCGCCGACGAAGATGTTGCGGCTCTGCTCGAACAGCTCGTCCATCCCCACCTTGCCCGCGCCGGACACCGATTGATAAGTGGCGACCACGACACGCCGGATCGTCGCCGCATCGTGCAACGGCTTCAGCGCGACGACCATTTGCGCGGTCGAGCAATTCGGATTGGCGATGATGTTCTTCGCCTTGTACCCGTCGATCGCGTCGGCGTTCACCTCCGGCACGATCAACGGCACGTCGGGATCCATGCGATATAGCGACGAATTGTCGATCACCGTGCAGCCAGCCGCCGCGAATTTGGGCGCATAGACCTTGGTCGCCTCGCTGCCGATCGCGAACAACGCCATGTCCCAGCCGGCGGGATCGAAATGCTCGATATTCTGCACCTTCAGCATCCGCCCGGTGTCGCCATATTCGATCTGATCGCCCACCGAGCGCGAGGACGCCAGCACCGCGATCTCATCCGCCGGAAACTGCCGCTCCGCCAGGATGTTGACCATCTCGCGCCCGACATTGCCGGTCGCGCCTGCGACGACCACCCGGTACCCCATCTTCATTCCTTCCATCCCGCCCGAGCGGGTTCGTACAAAAGTTTCGCCGCGGCGCCGTAACCCCGCAACATGCGAAAAGCTAGCGCCCTACCGCGGCCCGGCACCGACATGGGTGGCGAGAAAGCGTTCGATCGTCGTCCACACGTGGATGTCGCGCGCGGCGGCATGCGTCTTGCCGGGATAGAACATCATCTCGAACGGCATATCCGCCGCTTGCAGACGCGCGACCACCTCGGTCGAATTATCGAGGAAAACGTTATCGTCGGCCATGCCATGCATCATCAGCAACGGCGTGGTGATCCGCCGGGGATCGATCACGGCGCGCGACTGATCATAGGCCGCAGCATCCGTCCGCGGATCGCCCATATAGCGTTCGGTGTAATGCGTATCGTACAACCGCCAGTCGGTGACCGGCGCACCGGCGATCGCCGCCGCATAGACCCCGGGGTTCGCCTCGATCATCTTCAGCGACATATAGCCGCCATAGGACCAGCCATAGGTGGCGATGCGGGTCGGATCGACGAACGGCAACGTCTTCAGATAGGTGGCGCCGGCCAGCTGGTCCTCCACCTCGACCCCGCCCATCGCGTGCCAGATCGCGCGTTCGAAAGCGACGCCGCGATGATCGCTGCCGCGATTGTCGATCCGGAAGAAGATATAGCCCTGATCGACGATGTGCTGGATCAGCGGTGCATGCCAGTCCCGCTTGACCTCCTGGGTGTGCGGGCCGCCGTAATGCTGAAAGAACACGGGATAGCGCTTTCCCGGCACCAGCTTGGGCGTGATCATCTCCCAATGGAGTTCGGTGCCGTCCGGTGCTGTCAGCGTGCCGAAACGGATCGGCTCGTGACTGGCGGCATAGGGAGCATAGGGATGATCGCCTGCGACGCGGTTCTCATTGATCCAGCGCAACCGCTTGCCCGACGCATCGGCGAGATAGACCTGCGTCGGCTGATCGGGATTCGACCGGCGGACGATGAAGCGCGATCCCGACGGGTCGGCGGTCGCCTCGTTCCACCAGCCGCGCTCGGTCAGGCGGGTGATCGCCCTGGTCTTCAGGTCGATCGCATACAGATGCTGCTCTAGGATATCGTCCTTGTTCGCGGTGAAGAATGCGCGCCCCGCCTTCTCGTCGACGCCGACCAGATCGGAGACGACCCATGGCCCCTTCGTCAGCTGGGTCCATCGCCCCGCCTTGAAACGCCACAGATGGGCGAAGCCGTCGCGCTCCGACCGCCAGATCATGCTCCCGTCGGACAAAGTGCGATAGGCGTTGGTCAGGTTGATCCAGCTTTTCGGCGCAGCGCTCTCCGTGAACAGCACGGTCGAGGCGCCGGTCTTCGGATCGACCCGCAACATGTCGAGCCGGGTCTGGGCACGGTTCTGTCGCTGTACCAGCAGCGCGGAACCGTCCGGCAGCCAGTCGACACGGGCGACATAGATGTCGGGATCGCTGCCGAGATCGACCTTCACCCCGCCCGATCCGTCGCTGCGCAGGATATGCAGCTCGACCAGCACGTTCGGCGTGCCCGCCGCCGGATACCGCTGCTCGTAGATCCTGGTACCGCTGGCGCCGATCGCGGCGCGGGTGAACACCTTGACCGGCGTTTCATCGAAGCGTTCGAGCGCCAGATAACGCTCGTCCGGCGACCACCAATAGCCGGTGCGGCGATCCATTTCCTCCTGCGCGACGAATTCGGCTTCGCCCCAATGCACCGGCCCGCCGCCATCGCGCGTCATCGCGGTCGCGGCACCGCCACCGGCCAGCGGCTGGACGTACAGGTTCTGGTCGCGGACGAAACCGATCCGCGTCCCGCGCGGGCTGACCGTCGGGTTGAGTGCGTCGCGCGTCCCGGGCAGCTTCGTCACCTGCCCGTCGAGCCCGGCGAGATACAATTCGCCGTCGATCGGGACGAGGATGGTGCGCGAGTCCGGGGACCAGTCATATTGCAGGATGCCGGTCTTGCCGGTCAGCGAGCGATCGCGCTCGCGCTGCATCTTCGCCGCCTCCGACAGTTCGGCACCGCTGCCGGCGGAACGGGAATCGACCAGCATCCGCTCCTGCCCGCTGCGCGTATCGAGCGCCCACAGGTCAAAGCGCTGTTTCTCGTCGGGGCGACCGCGCACCGAGGTGAGCAACGTACCGTCGGGCGACAGCTTCAACGCCTGCGGCTGTGTGCCGGCCAGATCCGGGCTGGCGAAGACGCGCTCCAGCGTCAGCGGCCGGACGGCCACGGCGCTCGCCTGATTGTCCGGAAGCGGTTCCGCCATCACCACGCTTGCCGTCGAGGCGAGCAACAACGCCGCCGGAACCCATCCACGCATCAAACCCTCCGAAAACGCGCCGCCGGGGCGCGCGGCGCTCTTATCGCGGTGCACGCGGGGCGCGTAAAGCACGCAAAAAAGGGCGCGGCGGTGATCCCGCCGCGCCCCCTTTTCGCCGGATCGCCGTCGCGGCGATTACTCGGCGGCGTCGACCGTCGGGCGATTGTCGCGGCGCTCGGCGATACGCGCCGACTTGCCGGTGCGGCCACGCAGATAATACAGCTTGGCGCGGCGAACCGCACCCTTGCGTACCACCTCGATCGAATCGATGTTCGGCGAATACAGCGGGAAGACGCGCTCCACGCCCTCACCGAAGCTGATCTTGCGCACCGTGAAGGAAGAGCCCATGCCCTTGTTGGCGCGCGCGATGCACACACCTTCGTAATTCTGCACGCGGGTACGGTCGCCTTCGACCACCTTCACGCCCACTTTCAGCGTGTCGCCCGGGCGGAATTCGGGGATCTTCTTGGTTTCGTTGAACTTGGCGATCTGCTCGGCTTCGAGCGTCTGGATCAGGTTCATCTTACTCGTCCTCAGTCCGTTGCCGCGCGCCAGAGGGCGAGCCGACCCGAGCGCCCTCATGACGCTCCCAAAGGTCCGGCCGCCGTAGCCGTGTGTCGATCTCGGCGCGTGACTGACGCCAGGCCGCGATCCTCGCATGATCCCCCGATCGCAGCACTTCGGGGATCGTGCGCCCTTCCCATTCGACAGGTCGGGTATAATGCGGATATTCGAGGAGGCCGTTTTCGAAGCTTTCCTCGATTCCGCTGGAAGCCGCGCCCATTACGCCGGGGAGCAGGCGAACGCAAGCGTCCAGCAGCACCAGCGCCGCCATCTCGCCGCCCGACAGGATATAATCGCCGATCGACACTTCCTCGATCGCGCGCGCCTCGAACAATCGTTCGTCGAACCCCTCGAACCGTCCGCACAGCACGATCGCCCCCGGCCCATCCGCCAGCGCACGCACCCGCGCCTGTGTCAGCGGGCGTCCGCGTGGCGTCATCGCCACGATCGGGCGACCGTCCGCATGCGCATCGATCGCGCGCGATACGATATCGGCACGCAACACCATCCCCGCGCCGCCGCCCGCCGGCGTATCGTCGACGGTGCGGTGGCGGTCAGAGGTGAAGTCGCGGATATGGACCGCATCGAGCGACCAGCGCCCCTCGCGCAATGCCCGCCCCGCCAGCGACGTGCCGAGCGGACCGGGAAACATCTCCGGGTACAGCGTCAGGATGGTGGTGCGAAAGGTCATATCATCCCGTTTTCGATGGCCAGGCCAGGCCAGGTATAAGCGCAAAATCGCGTTCGTTGTTGGTAACGAGCGTCAGGTTCAGCGCCAGCGCCTGTGACGCGATCAACCCGTTGACGCCACTGCGACGGCACGACAGGTCGGCGTAGCGAAATGTATATACATTGACCTGAGGGCGGCAACGCGAATGGACGATTGCATCATCATCGGCGCCGGCCCGGCCGGGCTGACCGCCGCTATCTACCTGGCCCGCTACCATCTTGCGATCCGCCTGTTCGACAGCGGCTCCAGCCGCGCGGCGATGATTCCACGGACGCATAATCATGCCGGCTTCCCGGAGGGGATCGCCGGCAAGGAATTACTGCGGCGGATGCAGGAACAGGCGCAGCGTTACGGCGCGACGCGCGAGAATGTGAAGGTCACCGGATTGCGCCGCGACGCCGACGGCTTCCTCGTCATCACCGGCGAAGGCAGTTATTGCGCCCGCACCGTGCTGCTCGCCACCGGGGTCGTCAATCATCGCCCGCATGGCCTGATGCCCGCGGTACACGATCCAGCGCTGGAACGCGGGCTGCTGCGCTACTGCCCGATCTGCGACGGTTATGAAGTGACCGACAAGCGGGTCGCCGTGATCGGAACCGGCGACCATGGCATGCGCGAGGCGCTGTTCCTGCGCGGCTTCACCCGCGACGTCACGCTGATCGCCCCCGAGGCGGAGCATCTGCTCGATGCGGCCTGTGCCGCGGCGCTGGACGAAGCCGGGATCGCTCGTGTCGATGGCCCGTGTGGTGGCTATGCGATCGAGGGCGACCGCCTCGCCCTTGATACCGCGCGCGGCCGTAT
>NZ_JBELIE010000006.1:0-44353 GCF_042091075.1 Sphingomonas sp.
GACCGACGCACTGATCACACGCTGCATCGCCGCCGACGTGATCGTCAGCGATCGTCGGGTGCCGAGGCGATGCCGGGCGAGGTGGCTGACGCTCGATCGCGACACGCTGCGCTCGACCGGCGGGGTCGCGATCGACTTCGCCGCCGGCCGTGTCACCGCCGTGCGTCAGCCCGGTGACCTACATCCCTGGATCGCGGCCCCCGATCACCGATCCGATCGATGGCGATGGCGCTGATCCGGCGCGACGCGGCAAATCTGCGCGCCGCTCAGTCGTAGCGGCGCAGGATCCCCGCCAGCTTGCCCTGCACTCGTACCTGCGCGGGGGCATAACGCTGTGGATCATAGGCCCGGTTGGCTGGGTCGAGCCGGATCATCGCGCCCTCGCGCCGAAAGAACTTCAGCGTCGCTTCACTTTCTTCGATCAGTGCGACGACGATCTCACCGTCGCGCGCGATCTCCTGACGGCGGATCAACGCGAAATCGCCGTCGAGAATTCCCGCCTCGACCATCGAATCGCCCGCGACCTCAAGCGCGAAATGCTCCCCGCTGCCAAGCAGCGCCGCCGGCACCGGCAGCATCGTCGACCCTTCGAACGCCTCGATCGGCACACCGGCGGCGATCCGGCCGTGCAGCGGGATCTCGACCACATCGTTGGCGGGTTCGGGAACGACCCGCCGCGTGGACGGCGGCGCGGCCTTTTTCGGTTCGGGCCGTTCAGGCGTCTTCAGCACCTCCAGCGCGCGCGCACGATTGGGCAGCCGGCGCAGATAGCCGCGCTCTTCCAGCGCGCTGATCAGGCGATGCACCCCCGACTTGCTCTTCAGGTCAAGCGCCTCCTTCATCTCCTCGAACGAGGGGGACACGCCACTGTCGTTAAGGCGGTCTTCGATGAAGCAGATCAGTTCGTGCTGCTTGCGCGTCAGCATGGTTCGGGTCCCTTCCAGGTGCGAACGGATTGGGAACCTTTATGGAACACTTTGCCGCGCGTCAAGCGATCCGCAGGATATCTGCCGAGTCGCCCGCGCGTGCGGGTGGGGCGTGTGGCGGGCGGATGATCAGGCAGGTCGAGCGCGCAAGGGTGCGCAGCATCGAACTGTCCTGAATGGTCGACGCGAACGCCTGTCCGTCGCGCAGTTCGCCCCGCAAATAGTCAGTGCGATCATTGTTGGCGGGCAGCGCCTCGCCCAGGGTGACGCGGATCGGCCGGGGGAACGGATCGGCGGCCCCCGCAAGATGCGCCACCAGCGGACGGACGAACAGCAACGCGGTGACGAAGGCGGAGACGGGATTGCCGGGCAGCCCCAGCACCGCCATGCCATCCGCCCGTCGACCGGCCAGCATCGGCTTGCCAGGCCGCAGCGCGACCCGCCAGAAATCCAGCGCCACACCAGAGGCTTGCAGCGCCGGTCGGACGAGGTCGTGATCGCCCACCGATGCGCCCCCCGTCGTCACCAGCATATCCGCCGTCGTTCCCGCGAAGGCCGTGGTCAGGGCGTCTAGCCGGTCGGGCAGGATGCCCAGATCGACGATCTCGACCCCCAGATCCGCCAGCAATGCCCGCAGCAGCAACCGGTTCGATTCGGGCAGCATATCGGGCCCGGCGCTGCCATCAGGCTCGGCAAGCTCATCCCCGGTGGCGGCGATCGCGACCCGTACCCGCCGCGCTACCGGGATCGATGCCGCTCCCCCGGTCGCCGCCACCGCCAGTCGCGCCGCGGTGATCCGCTCGCCGGCCGCGATCAGGGTGTCACCCTCGGCGAAGTCGAGTCCGCGATGCCGCACGTTGCGGCCGAGATATGCCGGTCCCTCGCCGTCGAGCATCAATCGCTCGCCATCGCGCGCCGCTTCTTCCTGCACCATGACGGTATCGGCCCCCATGGGCATCGCCGCGCCGGTGAAGATGCGAACCGCTTCGCCCGCTCCGACCGATCCGGCGAAGGGGGCGCCGGCGGCGCTCTCGCCGATGACGCGGAACGGCCCGGGCAGATCGTCGAAGCGCAGCGCATAGCCGTCCATTGCCGACAGATCCCGGGCGGGCTGCGTCCGCGCCGCAATCACCGGGGCGGCGGCATAGCGGTTCAGCGCGTCGATCAGCGGCACGCGCTCCCCGGCGACAGGCGTGCCGAGCGCCAGAACGCGGCGCTGGGCTTCGACGATGGGAAGTAAGGACATCGTGGCGCGATCGCGAGCCACGCCCGCCGGGTCAAGCGATTCGGCCAAGGCGGCGGCCGCAGCATCGCAGGCGATATGGGGCCCGATGAGCCCCGTCACTGCCGCTCAGGCCTGCCAGTGCCCGGATCGGCCACCGCGCTTTTCCAGCAGACGAATGCCTTCGATCCGCATCGCCTTGTCGATCGCCTTGGCCATGTCGTAGATCGTCAGCAGCGCGACCGAAACCGCGGTCAGCGCCTCCATTTCCACGCCGGTCTTGCCATCGGTCGCCGCGGTCGCGGTGGCGGTGACGCCATCGTCCTCCACCGCCAGATCGAGCGACACGCGCGTCAACGGCAGCGGGTGGCACAGCGGGATCAGGTCACTGGTGCGCTTTGCGGCCATGATCCCCGCGATCCGCGCCACCGCGATCACGTCGCCCTTCTTCATCGTGCCGGCGCGGATCGCGTCGATCGCGGCGGGGGCGATCAGGATGCGGCCGGTGGCCACCGCCTCGCGTCGCGTGATCGCCTTGTCGCCGACATCGACCATGTGCGCGGCGCCATCGGAATCGAGATGCGTGAGATCCGCCACCTCAGCCGACCATGGCGCGGGTCGCGGCGGTGATGTCGTCCTGCCGCATCAGCGACTCGCCGATCAGGAAGCAGTGCACGCCGTTCGCCGCCAGTTCGTCGAGATCGGCGCGCGAGGTCAGCCCGCTTTCCGCAACGAAGGTGCAGCCGGGTGGTGCGTCAGCGACGAGATCGAAGGTGCGGCGGAAATCGACCTCGAACGTGCGCAGATCGCGATTGTTGACCCCGATCAGGCGGGAGCGCAGCCGTGCGGCGCGTTCCATTTCGCCCCGATCGTGCACCTCGACCAGCACGTCCAGCCCCTGTTCGATCGCCGCAGCCTCGCATTCCGCCAGCAATCCATCGTCAAGGGCAGCCACGATCAACAGGATCGCATCCGCCCCGATGCTGCGCGCCTCGATCGCCTGCCACGGATCGACGGTGAAATCCTTGCGCAGGACAGGCAGGTCGCACGCGGCGCGCGCCGCGATCAGATAATCCTCATGTCCCTGAAAATAGGGTGCATCGGTAAGGATCGATAGGCATGTCGCGCCGCCGTCGCGATAGGCGCGGGCATGCGCTGGCGGATCGAAGTCGGCGCGGATCAGCCCCTTCGACGGGCTCGCCTTCTTGATCTCCGCGATCAGCGCGTGGCCCCCGGCGGCGACGCGACGATCGAGCGCGGCGCGGAACCCGCGGGGTGCGGTCTGCGCGGCGGCACGGGCGGCAAGGTCCGACAGCGATGTGGCGGCACGGCGCGTGGCCACCTCATCACGCTTGGTGGCACAAATCGTATCGAGAATGGTCATTACCAGGCGATCCAGCGATCGAGCAGAATGTTCGCCGCCCCCGAATCGAGCGCCTCGGCGGCGCGCGCGGCGGCATCGGTCAGCACCGGGTCCGTGCCGGCAAGGATCAGCGCCGCGGCGGCGTTGAGGATAACGGCGTCGCGATAGGCGCCGCGCTCCCCGCGCAACAGCCGGCGTAACGCGGCGGCGTTATAGGCGGGATCGCCGCCACGGATCGCCGAGGTCGGATGGCGCGCCACACCGGCATCTTCCGGCACGATCCGCGCGGCGATCGGCACCTCGCCGACGACGACCACGCGCGTCGGGCCCGCGCCGGAGATTTCGTCCAGTCCCTCTTCCCCGGACACCACCAGCGCGGCATCGCTGCCGAGCTGCGCGAGCGCCTCGGCATAGATCGGCGCGTAATCGGGTCGCGCGATGCCGATCAGTTGACGTGTGACGTGTGCGGGGTTGGCAAGCGGCCCCATCAAATTGAAGATCGTCCGGCGGCCGATGCGCCGGCGGATCGGGGTGATCCGCCGCATCGCGGGATGATGGTTCGCTGCGAACAGGAAACAGATGCCAAGCTCGCCCAGCGTAGCCTCCGCCTGCGCGCCGGCACGCTCCATATCGAGCCCGAGCATCTCCAGCGTATCCGCTGCCCCGGCCTTTGAAGAGGCGGCGCGATTGCCATGTTTCGCGACCGGCACGCCGCATGCGGCGACGACCAGGCTGACCGCCGTGGAGACGTTGAGCGTGTGCTGGCCGTCGCCCCCTGTTCCGCAGACGTCGATCGCCCCCGGTGGCGCGACCACGGCGATCAACCGCTCGCGCATCGCGCGCGCTGCTTCCGCGATCTCGACGCTGGTCTCGCCACGCTCCGACAGACGTATCAGGAATTCGGCGATCGCCTCCTCGCTGACGCGCGCGTCGAGAATGTCGGCGAACGCCTGCGCGGCGCTCTCGCGTGACAAGGGAGATGACGGATCGGGTAACTGGATCAGCCCGGTCATCCGTGAGGGAACCCCGCCACGCGCAGGAAATTGCCGATCAGCGCATGGCCATGTTCGGTCGCGATGCTTTCGGGATGGAATTGCACCCCGTGGATCGGCAATTCGCGATGCCGCACCCCCATCACCGAACCATCCGGCGCAGTCGCATTGACGGCCAGTGCCTCGGGTACGTCGGTGACGATCAGTGAATGGTAGCGGGTCGCGGTGAACGGAGACGGCAGGTCGGCGAACACGCCCGTGCGGTCATGCTCGACAGGGCAGGTCTTGCCATGCATCAGGCCGCCACGCACCACCTTGCCGCCGAAATGCTGGCCAATCGCCTGATGTCCCAGGCATACTCCGAGCAACGGCCGGCGCGCCTCCGCACAGCCGGCGACCAGATCGAGGCTGATGCCCGCTTCGTTCGGGGTGCATGGGCCGGGTGAGATCAGGATCGCCTGAGCACCGCTCGCCAGCGCGTCAGCGGCGCTCAAGGCGTCGTTGCGGACGACACGCACCTCGACCCCCAGCTCCATCACGTAATGGACGAGGTTCCACGTAAAGCTGTCGTAATTGTCGATTACCAGGATCATGGGCGCCAGGATCATGGGCAACGCCATAGCCGATCGACGCGGCACCGCAACTGTTGCGGCGCGGCAATCAAATGTCATGCGGTGGCGATGTCGCTGGGGGAAAGAAGTGCCAGGCCGCGCGTTGGCACGGAAGAGAAGGAGTTTGTCATGCTACGCTCGCTGGTTACGCTCGGTTTGCTGATGATGCCGATCGCCACGGCACAGGGCGTGGCGGCACAGGGCGTGGCGGCGCAGACGGTCGACGCGAATGATCGCGGACGCGTTCCGCAACGGGTACGCAGTATCACGCTGGAGGGCAATGAGGCCTGTCCCCAGGCGCAGGGTGATGAAATCGTCGTGTGCAGCCGGATCAGTCCCGACGAACAATTCCGCATCCCGAAGCAATTGCGCAACACCGCCGAACCCAGCGCGCGCAACCAGGCATGGACCAATCGCGTCGCCGTCGCAGACCGCGCGGGCCGAGTGGCGGCGGGTATCCCGGACACCTGCTCGCCGGTGGGCACCGGCGGACAGACGGGGTGTTCGATCCTGTGGAACCAGGCATTCGCTGCGGAGAAGAAGGCCGCGGAAAAGAACGACTCGATGATTCCGGGCGGCCGATAAGCGATTCCGGGCGGCCGATAAGCGTCGGAATGGGTACGGCGGCATGTCGTACCCCTGCTGGTTCGCGTCTGGCCGTTCGCGTGTTCGCCCGTACTGATGACGGGCGAAGCGGTTCGGCGTAAACCTCGCGATATGTTCATCGGCCATTACGCCCCCGCCTTTGTCGCCGCGGCGCTGCCGCGCTCGTCGCGTCTGGGTCCTTTGTTCGTCGCCGCTCAGCTCGTCGATATCGCCTACTTCCTGTTCGTCCTTCTCGGGATCGAGCGGATGCGGTTGACGCCCGGACTGACCGCGATGAACGCGGGCGACTTCTGGTACATGCCCTATACGCACAGCCTCATCGGTTCGGCCGGCTTCGCCGCCGCCTGGGCGATCGTCGTGCGCATGACGGGCGGATCATGGCGGGTGGCCTGGATCGGGGCGGCGGTGGTGGCATCGCATTGGTGGCTCGACTGGCTGGTACACGCCCCGGATCTGACCCTGCTGGGGGTGGGCCGGCGCCATGGGCTTGCGCTGTGGAACCGGCCGATGGTCGCCATGCCGCTCGAGCTGGGTCTGACGGCACTGGCAGTCACTTTCTATGCCTCACGGACCCGCGCGCATGGACTCGCCGGGCAGATGATGCTGGCGCTGCTCGTATCAATTCTGGTGACGCTGCAACTGATCGACTGGCTGACCCCGCAGCCCGCGAACATGATCGATCCCGCACCGGCGACGGTGCCGCTGACCGCACTTGCCGCCTATACGCTGCTCGCCCTGCTTGCCTTCGCGACGCAGCACTGGCGGCGTATCGGGGGTGGTAACGCCGCCGCTATGCTGTAGGAACACCCGCGCGCTACCGCGGCGCACAGGGCGACACCGGCGGACTGAGGGGCGATGAAGGCGACGATCTGGCACAATCCCCGCTGTTCGAAGTCGCGTCAGGCGCTCGATCTGCTGCGCGATGCCGGCGTCGAGGTAACCGTGGTGGAATATCTGCGCACGCCGCCGACCCGCGACGAACTGGCGCGTCTTTATGCCCGCGCCGGCATCGCGCCGCGTGACGCCTTGCGCAAGGACGCGGGCGCGGTGGCGAATGATGACGCGGCACTCGACCTGATGGTGCGTGATCCCGCGATGATCGAGCGGCCGCTGGTGGAAACCGCGAAGGGCGTTCGTCTGGCGCGGCCGCCCGAGCTGGTTCGGGACCTGCTGTGATCCTGCCTGACCGCGCGTTCTGGCGAAAGGCGCGCGCTACCCGCGCCAGCGTGATCGTCGATGCCGACGCCTATTTCCGACGCGCGCGGGAGGCGATGCTGAATGCGCGGCACCAGATCATGCTGGTCGGCTGGGATTTCGATGCCCGCATCACGCTCGCTTTCGAGGATGATGCGTCCGAGGTGCCCGTCACCGTCGGCGACTTCATCGGCTGGCTGGTGAAGCGGACGCCGGGGCTGGAGGTCTATCTGCTGCGCTGGGACAAGGGCGCGCTGAAGACGCTGTTCCGCGGGCAAACCTTGTGGACGCTGATGAAATGGCGCTTCCTGCAGAAGCGGATCCACCTGTTGCTCGACGGGCATCATCCGGTCGCGGCATCGCATCATCAGAAGATCGTCGTCATCGACGACGACTTGGCCTTTTGCGGCGGCATCGACATGACGGACGAGCGCTGGGATACGCGCGCGCATCGCGATGACGATCCGCATCGCCGGTCGCCGGGCGGCACGCCCTACAAGCCGTGGCATGATGCCACCACGGCGCTGGAGGGGCCGGTTGCGGTCGCGCTCGGCGAACTGTGCCGCACCCGCTGGCAGGTGGCGGGGGGCGAGGCGATCGTGGCACCGCCACCGCGTCGCGGCGCCTGCTGGCCGGCCAGTCTCTCCGCCGACTTCACCGATGTCGATGTCGCCATCTCCCGCTCCCAGCCGGATCATGGCGGCCTCGCGGCGATCCGCGAGATCGAGGAATTGTATCTGGCGCTGATCGCGGCGGCGACCACGTGCATCTATGCCGAGAGCCAGTATTTCGCATCGCGCCGGATCGCCGAGGCGATCGCGGCGCGTGTGGCGGAGGATGATCCGCCCGAAATCGTCATCATCAATCCGGTCAGCGCGCAGGGCTGGCTGGAGCCGATCGCGATGGATACCGCGCGGGCACGGCTGGTAGAGCAAATCCGGCGGCGCGATCATCGCGGCCGGTTTCGGCTATATCATCCGGTCACCGCGCGCGGCCAAGCGATCTATTGCCATGCCAAGGTGATGGTGGTCGACGATCGCGTCATCCGGGTCGGCTCGTCCAACTTCAACAACCGCTCGCTTCGGCTCGACACCGAATGCGATGTGACGATCACCGACGAGCCCGAGACGATCCGCCGCATTCGCGACGACCTGCTGGCGGAGCATCTCGGCGTCGCGGTCGACCGGGTCGCGCGCAGCGTCGCGGAGGAAGGCCTGATCGCGACGATCGAGCGGCTGCGCGGACAGGGGCGCACGCTGATCGCCTACGAAACGCCCGAATTGAACGGTGTCGAGGAATGGCTGGCGGACAATGAGGTGCTGGACCCGGAGGGGCCGGAGGAAATGTTCGAGCCGTTCACCGCGCGGCGGGGCTTGCTGCGGCGGTTGCGGCGTCGATAGCCAGCGGGGCGCCCGGTCTCGGCGCGGGGAATGGCGGCGGTGGCCGACGGACGGCGCGCTTGCCCTTTCCCCGTCGCTAGCATGCCGCTATGCGCCCGCACCATGACCGTCATCACTCCCGAGATCGTTGCCGAACACGGCCTGTCGTCCGACGAATATGATCGCGTGCTGCACGCGCTGGGCCGCGAGCCCAACCTCGTCGAACTGGGCATCTTCTCGGTGATGTGGTCGGAGCATTGCAGCTATAAATCCAGCCGCATCCACCTGAAGAAGCTGCCGACCGAGGGGCCGCGGGTGATCTGCGGGCCGGGCGAGAATGCCGGCGTGGTGGATATCGGCGACGGCCAGGCGGCGATCTTCAAGATGGAGAGCCACAACCATCCGTCGTATATCGAGCCGTATCAGGGCGCGGCGACCGGGGTGGGTGGCATCCTGCGCGACGTCTTCACGATGGGCGCACGGCCGGTCGCGAACATGAACGCGCTGCGTTTCGGCCGCCCCGACCACCCGAAGATGCGGCACCTGATTTCGGGCGTGGTACACGGCATCGGCGGCTACGGTAATTGCGTCGGCGTGCCGACGGTGGGGGGGGAGGTGAACTTCCACCCCGCCTATGACGGCAATATCCTCGTCAACGCGATGACGGTGGGTATCGCCGATACCGACAAGATCTTCTATTCGGCGGCATCCGGGGTCGGCAATCCGATCGTCTACGTCGGCAGCAAGACCGGGCGCGACGGCATCCACGGCGCGACGATGGCCTCCGCCGATTTCGGCGAGGACGCGGAGGAGAAGCGGCCGACGGTGCAGGTCGGCGATCCCTTCACCGAAAAGCTGCTGATCGAGGCGTGTCTGGAACTCATGGCCTCCGACGCGATCGTCGCGATCCAGGATATGGGCGCGGCGGGGTTGACGTCTTCCTCGGTCGAGATGGCCTCCAAGGGTGGGGTCGGCATCGAGCTGATCATGGACGACGTCCCGCAACGCGAGGACGGCATGACCCCCTATGAGATGATGCTCTCCGAATCGCAGGAGCGCATGTTGATGGTGCTCAAGCCGGGTCGCGAGGATTTCGCGCGCGCGATCTTCGAGAAATGGGAGCTCGATTTCGCGGTGATCGGCCATGTCACCGACACCGGGCGGATGGTGCTGAAGTTCAGGGGGGAGACCGTCTGCGACATCCCGCTCGGCCCGCTTGCCGACGACGCCCCGCTCTACGATCGCCCGCACGTGCCGACGCCGCCCGCCAAGGCACTCGTCGATGTGCCGGAAAGCAGGGATCCGGCGGCCGACCTGCTGGCGCTGATGGGCTCACCCGATATCGCCTCGCGGCGCTGGATATGGGAACAATATGACCATATGGTCGGCGCCGACACCGTGCAGCGCCCGGGCGGCGATGCGGCGGTGGTGCGGGTGCACGGCAGCGGGAAGGCGCTGGCGATCACCACCGACTGCACGCCACGCTATTGCTTCGCCGACCCGGTGGAAGGCGGCAAGCAGGCGGTGGCGGAGACGTGGCGCAACCTGACGGCGGTCGGCGCCGAGCCGCTGGCGATCACCAACTGCCTGAACTTCGCCAATCCGCAGCGGCCGGAAATCATGGGGCAGATCGTCGGTTGTCTCGACGGCATGGCACAGGCGTGTCGCGCGCTCGATTACCCGATCGTGTCGGGTAACGTCAGCCTGTATAACGAAAGCAAGGCGACCGGCGGCGGCTCGGCGATCCTGCCGACCCCGGCGATCGGCGGCATCGGGCTGCTACGTGACTGGCAAAAGAACGCGACGATCGCGTTCAAGCAGACCGGCGACATCATCGTCGTGGTCGGTACGCGGCGTGGCGATCTCGGCCAGTCGCTCTGGCTGCGTGAATTGCACGGCCGTGAGGATGGCCCGCCCCCGCGCGTCGATCTTGAGGCGGAGCGTCGCACCGGCGACTTCATTCGCGCGCAGATCGCCGCGGGGCATTTGGGTGCGGTGCATGACGTGTCTGACGGCGGGATCGCGGTGACGATCGCCGAAATGGCGCTGGCGGGCAATATCGGCGCGATGATCGATCGCGCCTTGCCGTTCGACACCGCCGCGTCGCTGTTTGCGGAGGATCAGGGCGTGTATATCGTCACGGTCCACGATCACGCGCTGCTCGACTTCCTCCAGGCCGCGCTCGACGCCAATATCGAGGCGGAGCCGCTTGGGCGGACGATCGGCACGCGGATCATCTTCGAGTTGCGCGACGGCGATTATTGCGTGCCGCTGGATGACCTGCGCGCCGCCCACGAAGGCTTCTTTCCGAAGCTGATGGATGGAGAGGTGGCGGTCTGAGGCGCGCGTCCGGCCCCCCCGTCAGGGCATAGACCGGACGGGGGCGGTGCGGATCATTGCCCGAAGCCCGGCGCGTTTGCCTGCGCGATCGCTTCGCGCGCCGCCGCCAGCAGCGCCCCCGATTTGGCCTCGCACTCGCGCTGTTCGTACTGAGGATCGCTGTCGGCCACGATTCCCGCCCCGGCCTGAACGTGAATCGTGCCGTCCTTCACCACCGCGGTGCGCAGAACGATGCATGAATCCATCGAGCCGTCGGGCGAGAAATAGCCCACTCCCCCGGCATAGGCGCCGCGCTTTTCCTGCTCCAGCTCGGCGATGATCTGACAGGCGCGTACCTTCGGCGCGCCGCTGACCGTTCCGGCGGGGAATCCCCCCAGCAGCGCGTCGATCGCGTCATGGCGGGGGTCGAGCCGCCCGACGACATTCGAAACGATGTGCATGACGTGGCTGTATAGTTCGACCGCATAGCTGTCGGTCACCTGCACCGTGCCGGGCAGCGCGACGCGGCCGACGTCGTTGCGGCCCAGATCGAGCAGCATCAGATGTTCGGCGCGTTCCTTCGGATCGGCCAGCAGGCTGGCGCGATGGGCGGCATCCTCCGCCGTGGTGCGACCGCGCGGACGGGTGCCCGCGATCGGACGGATCGTGACCTCGCCGTCACGCGCGCGCACCAGGATCTCTGGGCTGGAGCCGGTCAGCGCGAACCCGGGAAGATCGAGGTGATAGAGGAAGGGTGAGGGATTGATCCGCCGCAGCGCGCGATACAGTTCGAATGCGGGCAGCGGGAAGGGCGCGGTAAAGCGCTGCGCCAGCACCACCTGAAAGATGTCGCCCGCCGCGATATATTCCTTCGCCGTGGTGACCATCTCACCATAGCGCCCCTCGGGAAGCACCGGCGTGAGCGCCGGCTCGCTATATTCGGCGCGGACACGTGGCGGCAGCGCGTCCATCGACAGGCGCGCTTCGACCCTGTCGAGCCGTTCCTCCCCCGCCGCGATGATCGCCGCGGGATCACGTGTGGCGTCGGGCCATACCGGCGAGACGAGGAACAGCGCGTCCGCGAGGCGATCGAAAACGAGGATCACCGTCGGCCGCACGAACATCATGTCGGGCAGGCCGAGCGGATCATGTGCGGGGGGCGGTATCTTCTCGACCAGCCCGATCGTCTCATATCCGAAATAGCCGACCAGACAGGCGAGGGCGCGCGGCAATTCGGGCGCGACATCCATCCGGCATGAAGCGACGAGTTCGCGTAGCGCCGTCAGCGTCGGCTTCTCGCAGGGGACAAACGCGCTGCGGTCGACCAGCCAGTCGCGGTTGATCGCGGCGACGTCACCCTCGGCGCGAAGGATCAGGTCGGGGGCAAGGCCGATCAGGCTGTGACGGCCGCGCACCGCGCCGCCCTCGACCGATTCGAGCAGAAAGTCGCCGCGCCCCGGTTCGATCAGCTTCAGCGCGGCGGCGACGGGTGTCTCCGTGTCAGCGATCCGCCGGCGCCACACCAGCGCGGGATGCCCGGCGGTCAGCGCGGCGACCGGGTCGATGAACGCGGCGTTATTGCTCCCCGCCACCCAGAAGGTCCTTCTTCAGCTTGTCGATCGCGGTCTGGTTGCGCTTGGCCCCCTGGAAGGCGGTTACCGCGCGGGCGAATTGCTCGGCATATTCGCGCCCGATCACCCGGCCGAGATCGGCGCGCGTGGCCGCCACCGCCATTGGCTGTTTGGCAACATCACCGGGGACGATCCGGTCGAGCCGGGCGATCAGCATGCCATTGGCTTGCGGCGCTTCCAGCGTGCGCGCGGTGCCCGCCTTCATCGCGAACAGCAGCGTCAGCACCGGGTTGGGATTGCGCGGATCGATCTGTGCCCGTGCGGCGTCCACCGGCTGGGGGGCCGGCCCTTTGACGCCGGCCTGGGCGAGCGCGGCGGCCATGGGTGTGCCGGCATTGATCTTCGCCACCACCGCGCGCGCCGCGGCACGCGCCGCATCGCGCTGACGATCGGCGATGATGTCCGCCACCACCTTGTCGCGCACCTGCGCGAGCGGCACCGGCGTGGCGCGAACGATGCGATCGAGCGCGACGACCGCGAAGCTGCCGTCGTTGCCGAGCGGCGTCGTGGTCGGGGTGTCGCCTTCCTCGGCCGCGAACCCGGCGGCGATGATCGGCGCCAGTTTCGGATCGGGTTGGGCCTGCGGTTGATCGGGGTTGATCCCGCTCGACAGCAGCGCGGGAGTGGTTTGCGCGGTCAGCTTCTGGTCCGCGACGACCTCGCTGATATTGGCGTTTTCGCCGAGCGAGTCCTCGATCGCATCGCGGATCTTGCCGATCGCCTCGTTCGCCTTCTGCTGGCGGAGCTTCTCCACGATCTCGTCACGCGCCTGTGCCAGCGTCTTGCCCGGCACCTGCGTCACGCCGTCGACGCGTGCGACGACGAAGCCGATCGCGCCCCGTACCGGCCCGACCACGCTGCCCTTGGCCGCCGCGAAGATCGCGTTCGCCACGCCCGGCGATGCCTGCGTCGACAGCGCGGTCCGATCGGTCTTGGTGACGGTGCGCGGTTCCAGCCCAGCGGCGCGCGCCGCGGCGTCGATCGGCGTACCGGCCTTCACCTTGGCGGCGAGCGCCTGCGCGGCCTTTTCGTCGAGCACGGTGACGAGCGTGACGTCGCGCTGCTCTTTGGCGGCATAGGCCGCCTTGTCGCTGTCATAGGCACGCTGCACCTCGGCATCGCTCGGGTTCGTCTGCCCCGCCACCAACTGCGGGCTGACGATCGCATAGCGGATCACCCGGCGCTCCGGCGTGGTGTAGCGCGCGATCTTCGCCTTGTACGCCCGTTGCACATCGGCATCGGTGGGGGCGGGGCCTCGATCCATCGTCGCATAGGGAATCAACCCTACCTGACCGGTGCGCCGTTCGAGCAACAGCCCGGCATAGGGCATCGCCAGCTGCTGCGGCACCTGTCCGGCGCCGACGGTCGGGACCATCAGGAACTGCGCCATCGTCTCGCGCGCGATATCCGCCTGTACCTGGGCGTCGGTCATGCCCTGTTGCGCGATCAGCCGCTCATAGGCGCGCTGATCGAACTGTCCCGTTGGGCCGGCGAAGGCGGGAATGTTGCGCAATTCGCTGCCGACCAGTGCGCGGCTGACCCGCATTCCCTGATCCTGCCCGAACGTATCGAGCGCAAGCCCGGTCAGCGCGCGGGTGACAAGCCCGTCGACCCCGCCCTGGGCGACATATTGCGCCATATCCAGATCGGGCTGTTGCTGCCGCGCGAAGCGCAGCTCGTCCTGCGCGCGCTTGCGCAGGTCGGCTTCCGACACGCTCTTGCCATCGACGCTGGCGATCGGGTTGCCGAACAGCCCGCCGCTGGAGGAGGCAAGCCCCGTCACGTCGCCGGCCGCGAACGCGATCGCGATCACGAGCAGGATGCCGAAGGTGACGATGACGCCGACCTTCGAATAAATGATCCGGCGGATAAAGCTGAGCATGTAGGCGGGCGCCCGGTACAGAGTGGTAAAGTGGACGCGCTTTAAGGGCGCAGGGCAGTGGCATCAAGCCGGCAGACTGCTATCGCGATCCCCGGAATGACCACGACCACGACGATCAGGAGGGACAGCGGCATGGCGCGACGTAAGCTGGTGGCAGGCAATTGGAAGATGAACGGCGATCGTGCCGCCCTGGCGGAGCTGGATGGTATCGCCGCCGCCGCCGCCGTGCATACCGACGTCGATGTTGCCGTGGCGGTGCCCGCGACGCTGATCGCGGGGGCGGCGGAGCGCGTCCCCGCGCTGGCGATCGGCGCGCAGGATGTCCATCCGGCGGATCGGGGCGCCTATACCGGCTGTCTGTCGGCGCCGATGCTGATCGAGGCGGGCGCGCGCTTCGCGATCGTCGGCCATTCGGAGCGGCGCGCCGACCAATGCGAAAGCGATATATTGGTCGCCGCCAAGGCGGAAGCGTTGCACCGCGCCGGACTGCAGGCGATCGTCTGCGTCGGCGAGACGCTGGAGCAGCGTGACGCGGGGGAAGCGGAGCGGGTGGTGACCGCCCAGGTCGAAGGCTCGCTGCCCGAGGATGTGAGCGCGGACTGGTGCGCGATTGCCTATGAGCCGATCTGGGCGATCGGGACGGGGCGGACCCCGACGATCGACGATGTCGCCGCGATGCATCGCGCGATCCGTGCCAAGCTGCGCGACCTGCTGGGAGAGCGGGCGGACGGCTTCCGCCTGTTGTATGGCGGCTCGGTAAGCCCGGACAATGCCGCGGCGTTGCTCGACGCTGAGGATGTCGACGGCGCGCTGGTCGGCGGCGCTAGCCTGACCGCGGCCAAGTTCGTCCCGATCATCGCGGCGGCATCGCGCTGATCGCGACGCGGCGCCACGTTGCCCCTGCTTTACCCGAACCGCGTCTTCAGCATCGTATAGGCGGCGCGCAGGCCATAAGCGTCGCCGCCCCGCGGCCGCGCCGGCTTGCCGACCGGCCGCCACGCGAACGTATCGAGATGCGCCCAGGGGATTGACGCGGGGACGAAGCGCCGGAGGAACAGCGCGGCGGTGATCGAACCGGCGAAGCCGCCCTCCGGCGCGTTGACCAGGTCGGCGATGTCGGACTTCAGCATATCGTCGTACCCGTCCCATAGCGGCAGCCGCCAGAGCGGATCGTGCGCGCGGGTGGCGGCGTCGAACAGGTCCGCCGCCAGCTGTTCGTCCTGAACGAAGGTGGCGGGCAGATCGGGGCCGAGCGCAACCCGCGCGGCGCCGGTCAAGGTGGCGAAGTCGATGATCAGGGCCGGCGCGCTTTCGACCGCCTTGGCGAGCGCATCGCCGAGGATCAGCCGACCCTCCGCATCGGTATTGGTATTCTCCACCGTCAGGCCCGCGCGCGTCGGCAGCACGTCACCGGGCCGGAAGGCATTGCCAGCGATCGCATTCTCCACCGCCGGGATCAGCAGGTGCACGCGCACCGGCAGCCGCGCCTGCATCACCAGCGTGGCAAGCGCGAGCGCGTGTGCGGCGCCGCCCATATCCTTCTTCATCAGCCGCATGCCCGCCGACGGCTTGATATCGAGACCGCCCGAATCGAAGCACACGCCCTTGCCGACGATGGCGATTCGCGGGTGGGCTGGATCACCCCATTCCAGCTCGATCAGGCGGGGCGCGCGATCCTTGCTGGCCGCCTGTCCGACGATATGGATCATCGGATAGCCGGTCGCGAGCGCATCGCCGCGCGTGACGGTGACGGTCGCGCCGTGCACCCGGGCCAGCGTGTCGGCCTCCGCCTCCAGTTCCGCCGGCCCGAGGTCGCTCGCGCCCGTATCGACCAGATCACGGAGCCGTGCGGTGGCGGCGGCCACCCGCACGGTTTCGTCGATCGCGGCCACGTCGCGAGTCAGCAGGATCCGTGGCCCGACCGGCTCGACCTTGCGATAGCGGGCGAAACGGTGCTGCCCGAGCAGCCAGCCCAGCCCCGCCGCGCCGACCTCCCCGTCGCCTGCCAGGCGGTAGGTTCCTTCCGGCAACCCGTCGCCCAGCGACGCGATCCGCCAGGGCGAGTCAATCGGATCGTTGCATACCAGCAGGAACGACCAGTCGTCGGCATCATCGCCGGGCAGCACCGCGCGATGGCCAGCCTTGCCGGTCACCTTGTTGGCAGCGACGGCGGCGCGGACGCGGGGCGGCTGCCCCTTCAGCCAGGCATCGAAGGCATCGGGGCGGACGACGTGGATCGCGCGGGCGGTCTGGCCGCGATCGGGCTGCAACATGGCGGCAAAATCGGTCATGCCCTGACCAAAGCAGGACTTTAGCGGCTTCGCAACGCGTGGTTCCCTTGCGCTGCCCGGCATCCTACATCGCGGGCATGACCACGCACTCGACTCGCATGCTGATCCTTGGTTCCGGCCCTGCCGGTCTGTCCGCCGCCATCTATGGCGCGCGCGCGGGAATGCAGCCGATCGTCGTCCAGGGCATCCAGCCGGGCGGCCAGCTGACCACCACCACCGACGTGGAGAATTATCCCGGCTTCGCCGACGTCATCCAGGGCCCGTGGCTGATGGAACAGATGCAGAAGCAGGCCGAGCACGTCGGGACGCGATTGATGTGGGACACGATCGTCGCCGTTGATCTGTCGCGGCGCCCGTTCCGGCTGACGGGGGACAGCGGCGATGTGTACGAGGGTGAGGTGCTGGTGATCGCGACGGGCGCGCAGGCCAAGTGGCTGGGGCTCGACAGCGAGGAGGCGTTGAAGGGCAAGGGCGTGAGCGCCTGCGCCACCTGCGACGGCTTCTTCTATCGCCGCAAGAAGGTGGCGGTGATCGGCGGCGGCAATACCGCGGTCGAGGAGGCGCTGTACCTGACCAACCATTCCGATGACGTCACCTTGATCCATCGCCGCGACAGCCTGCGCGCCGAGCGCATCCTGCAGGAGCGTTTGTTCGCGCATCCGAACGTTACGGTGCTGTGGAACAAGGAAGTGCGAGAGTTCGTCGACGGCGGCGGCATGAAGGGGCTCGTCGCGCTCGAGCTGGAAGATACGGTGACCGGCGAACGCTCACGGATGGATGTCGATGGCGGGTTCGTGGCGATCGGCCACCATCCGGCGACCGAATTGTTGCGCGGTCATCTGGAGCTGGATGCGGATGGCTATATCGCGGTGCAGGCGGGTTCGACACGCACCAGCGTACCGGGCGTGTTCGCGTGCGGCGACGTAATGGACAAGGTCTATCGCCAGGCGGTGACCGCAGCGGGAACCGGCTGCATGGCGGCACTCGATGCCGAGCGATTCCTGGCGGCGGCGGAGTTCGAGGAAGTGAAGGAAGCGGCCGAATAGGCCGATCCGCTTTCGCGACGCCGGATCGCTTACAGCGCGGCGCGAATGATATCCTCCAGCGCTGCCATGTCGCCCGGGCGGGCGAAGCTGTGCGAGTCGCTGGCGATCCGCTCGATCCGCAGCCCCCGGTTGCGCGCGGCCGCGTCGAATGCGCGGGCGGTATGATCGCGCTCCGCCAGCACGATGGTCGCCCGATCGCCCCAGCCGATGATCGCTTCGATCACCGCCGTGTCGGCCGTCGCCGCACGCAGCGACTTGCGCACCCCGCGTGCGAGCTTCCGCAGGTTGACCCCGCCTGACAGCAATCGTCGCCATTCCGATGGCCGGCGCAGTTTGTCCGCATAGGTCGCGCGGATCGCGGCGGCGGGCGGGAGGGTATCGCTCTCCTCCATCAGCCAGGGATTGGCGAGGACGAGGCGATCGATCGGCAATGTCCCGCCGGCGCGCGCGAGCAACGCGGCCGCGTCGCAATTGCCGAAGGCGACGATCCGCGTCACGGGGGCGTGACGGCGGAAGATGTCCAGGGCCGCGGCCAGATCGGCCGTGCCCTCCGCATTGCCACGGTTGATGCCGGCCGAATCGCCCACGCCCCGCCGGTCGTAACGAAATACCGGGATGCCGTCCCCGGCCAGTCGCGCCGCCAGCAGCGCCATGCCGCGATGTGCCCCGGCGCGCACTTCATTGCCGCCCGATACGATCAACAGCCCGGTCGTCCCCGACGCGCTGTCGAGTGAGCCGACCAAGGGCTCACCGGCGGCCTCGAAGACGATCGCGGAGCGGGTCATGCCGCGCCGATCCACGACGCGATGTCGGCGGCGCATCGGGCGGCAAGCTGACTATCGACCTCGGGTTCGCTGCGGCGCCAGGGCGGAGCGGCGGGGAAGGTGATGTCGGCTTCGCGCGGATCGTCCGCCAGCCGCGCCACGCGCACCCGCCCGTCGGTCAGCGGCCGCGCCGCCGTCAAACCGGCCAACAGGTCCGGATGAAGGCGATTGCCGCCATGATCGGCGCCACCGCTGGCGATCCGCAAACGCTCCAACTCGCGGCGTTGGGCTTCCCCGGACAGGGGTGACAGATACCAGCGTGACACGGCCGGTACGTCACCGTCCAGCAACGCGGCCCCGCGCAGGGCGACGATATGGATGGGACCCGGCAGGCGGTGCGCCGCCGCGACGAGCGCGGCGCGCCAGTCCGGCAGGCGCGCGTCCTCGGTCGGTATCAGGCTGTCGTTCTGGCCCGGCAGGTCGGGCAGCGCCCCGCCGATGCCGTGCACCGCCAGCAGGCGCAGGATCGCGACGATCAACGCGCGGGTGCGGTTGGCTTCCTCGAACAGTGCCGGCAGCGCCAGCACCGTTGGCCCGTGCCGCGGCCCGAGACGGAGCATCGCCTCTCGTCCGCGCGGAGTGTCGATATATTCGACCGCAAGGGTCAGGCGGTCACCCGCTCGGCGGCGAAGCGGGTCAGCGCCCCGAATGTCTCCAGCATCTCGCCATCGACCTCGTCGTCTTCGATCACGATGCCCAGCCGGTCCTCGAGTTCGGTCAACACCCCCGCGACCGCCATCGAATCAAGCTCCGGCAGCGCGCCGAACAATGCCGTGTCGGCGTCGAAGGTATCGACCTGCGCATCCGGCAAGGCCAGCACATCACGCAGCACGCCGCGCACGGTGTCCTCCACCCTGTTCATCGCCTCAGGATCCACGCGCCCTCCCTCGTTCATGCCGCAGTGGCGAAGCGGCGAAGACGATCGCGTTAAGGCCGGGGGATGAAATCCGCAACGGCTTGGCGCTATGGCAGGGCGATGGTGCCGCTCGACCCTGTCCCGCTTCCGATCGACCACGTGCTGCGCGGCGCGCCTGACGCGCCTGCGTTGATCGAGCGGCAGGGGGCGCTCGATTATGCCGCAATGGAGCTGGCGGTCGCCCGTCTGGCGGGATGGCTGGCGGCGATGCGGTTCGCACCGGGCGCTCGGGTCGCGACATGGTTGCCGAAGACGCGCGCCGCCTGCCTGATGCCGCTCGCGGCGGCGCGTGCGGGCCTGATACATGTACCGATCAATCCCGTCCTGAAACGCGCGCAGGTGGCGCATATCCTTGCCGATAGCGACGCCTCGCTGCTGCTGACGCAGCCCGCCCGCGCGGGGACGCTCGAACCCGGCGATCTGCCCGCCACCTGCCGGCAGGAGACGGCTGACGGTGCGGGTGATGCTTTGCCGCGGAGTACCCTCGATCCCCAAACGCTTGCGGCGATCCTCTATACCTCGGGCTCGACGGGCCGACCGAAGGGGGTGATGCTCAGCCATGCCAATCTTTGGCTCGGCGCGGTCAGTGTCGCGCACTATCTGTCGGTAACGCCCGACGATCGCGTGCTCGCGGTGCTGCCGCTGGGCTTCGATTACGGCCAGAACCAGCTCTTCTCGACATGGCTGGCGGGCGCCGCGGTGGCGCCGCTCGACTATCTTGCCGCGCGTGACGTGGTGAAGGCGGTGGAGCGGGTCGGTGCCACCTCGCTGGCGGGGGTGCCGCCCTTGTGGACGCAATTGCTGGATGCCGTCTGGCCCGAGGATGTCGCCGCCAGATTGCGCCGCCTGACCAATTCGGGCGGTGCGTTGACCCCGGCGATGGTGCGGGCGCTGCGAGCGCGCTTTCCGGCGGCGCGATTGTTTCCGATGTACGGGCTGACCGAAGCGTTTCGTTCGACGTACCTCGACCCCGATCTGGTCGATCGCCATCCTGATTCCATCGGGCGCGCGATCCCGTTCGCCGAGGTGATGGTGGTGACGGCGGACGGAAATGCGGCTCGACCGGGCGAACCGGGAGAGCTGGTGCATGCCGGGCCGCTGGTGGCGAAAGGCTATTGGCGGGATGCGGAGCGTACCGCGCTGCGCTTTCGCCCGGCGCCCGGCTTTTCGCGCCAGGGCGGGCTTGCGGTCTGGTCCGGCGATACGGTCATCGCCGACACCTCCGGACTGTTGCGGTTCGTGGGACGCGACGACGAAATGATCAAGACCGCCGGCCACCGCGTCAGTCCCCAGGAGATCGAGGAAGTGGTGACCGCCGGCGATGAAGCGCGCGAAGCGGTCGCGATCGGTGTGCCCGACGCACGACTGGGCCAGGCGATTGTCGTCATCGCACGCGGCGCGGCCGCCGCCGAGGCAGCATTGCGCGCACGACTGAAGCGTGATCTGCCGACCTATATGCAGCCTGTGCGGATCGAGTGGCGCGACGAACTGCCACGCAACGCCAATGGCAAGCTGGACCGGGCCGCGATCGCGCGGGCGGCGAAGGAACAACAGGAATGAAACCGACCGGCCCCCTGCCGCCCGAATTTGCCGGACAGCGCGGCATGCTGACGATCGCCGGTCAGCGCGCCGACGATCTGCTCGCTGCTTATGGCTCGCCGCTGTTTGTCTATGACGCCGCGATCATGGCGGCGCGGGTGGCGCGGTTTCGCGCGGCGATGCCGCCAGCACTCGATCTGCATTTCGCGGTCAAGGCCAATCCTTATCCTCCGGTCGTGGCGGCGATGGCTGCGCTCGTCGATGGACTGGATGTCGCGTCCGCGGGGGAGCTGGACAAGGCGCTGTCGGCGAAACCGGCCGCCGCGATCAGCTTCGCGGGCCCCGGAAAGCGCGACCACGAGCTGGATGCCGCGATCCGCGCGGGAGCGACATTGAACGTCGAATCGGAGGGCGAGGCGCGCCGCGCACTGGCGATCGCGGAACGCCATGGCGTCACCCCCCGGCTTGCGGTGCGCGTCAATCCTGATCTCGAGCTGCGCGGTTCGGGGATGAAGATGGGCGGCAGGGCGTCACCGTTCGGGGTCGATGCCGAGCGCGTACCCGCGCTGGTGCGCGCGATCGTCGCGGGTGGCGGGGACTGGCGGGGCTTTCATATCTTCGCGGGGAGCCAGGCGCTGGATGCCGGTGCATTGATCGAGACGCAGGCGGCGACGCTCGCGCTGGCGGCCCGGCTGGCGGAGGAGGCCGGAATGGCACCGCCGCTCGTCAACCTTGGCGGTGGTTTCGGAATCCCGCATTTCGCGGGCGATCGACCGCTCGATATCGAGCTGATTGGCGACGCCCTGGCGACCGCGCTGGACAGACGCGCGGCGGTGCTGTCCGACAGCCGCTTTGCGATCGAGCTGGGCCGCTGGCTGGTGGGGGAGGCCGGCGTTTATCTGACGCGCGTGGTGGACCGGAAACAGAGCCGGGGTGACACCTTCCTCGTCACCGATGGCGGGTTGCATCATCAACTGGCGGCAAGCGGCAATTTCGGCACGGTCGTCCGTCGCAACTATCCGATCGCGGCGGCCACACGGATGGGGGAGCCGGGAACGGAGGAAGTGTCGGTGGTCGGCTGCCTGTGTACCCCGCTCGACCGGCTGGGGGATCACGTGCTCCTGCCCGAGGTGGAGGAGGGCGGGATCATCGCGGTGTTCATCGCCGGTGCCTATGGCCTGACCGCCAGCCCCAGCGCCTTTTTGGGACACTCTGCGCCCAACGAGCTACTGCTACACACACACTAAACGCTATCTTCACCTCTCCTGTGCATAGCGAAATGTGATCGTGGCCGCGCGGATGACCCCGTCGGGCGCGCAAGGGAGGTTGGCATGCGTATCGGAACGGTATCGAAGGGCGGGCTCGCCATGCTGGCGGCGTCGGTGACGCTGACCGGCTGCGCTGGGGCCGGCGGCCGTCCCGAACTGCCGCCCGCGACCTTCGTCGCCACCAAGGAGCAGCCGGGCGAGGAATATGTCATCGGCCCGCTCGATCAGCTCAGCATCTTCGTGTGGCGCAATCCCGAACTGTCGGCGAAGGTGCAGGTCCGCCCCGACGGCCGCATCACCACGCCGCTGATCGCGGACATGCCCGCGGTGGGCAAGACCCCCGCGATGCTGGCCACCGACATGAAGCTGGCGCTGAGCGACTATATCAAGGATCCGATCGTCTCGGTGATCGTCGAGGGGTTCAGCGGCACCTATAGTCAGCAGGTGCGGATCGTCGGCGCGACGCAGAAGCCCGCCAGTCTGCCCTATCGCGCCAATATGACGCTGCTCGATGCGATGATCGCGGTCGGCGGGCTGGGCGAATATGCCGCGGGCAACAAGGCGCGGCTGGTCCGCTATGATCGGCAGACCGGCAAGCAGCGCGAATATGCTCTGCGCATCAATCGCCTGCTCAAGGACGGCGATCCTGCCGCGAATGTCCGTCTGGAGCCCGGCGACGTCATCATCATCCCGGAAAGCATGTTCTGAACGATGGGCGGCTTGTGGGAAGAGGTGCGAATCGCGCTGCACACGATCTGGGCGCGGCGCTGGCTGGGCCTGGGCGTGGCGTGGGGCGTGTGCCTGCTCGGCTGGCTGGTCGTCAGCCAGATGCCGAGCCGCTATGATTCGCGCGCACGTGTCTTCGTGCAGATGCGTACCGTGCTGCCGACCGGCAGCGACCCCAACGCCGCCAATGACAGCGCGCGCGACGTCGACACGGTACGGCAGACGCTGACCAGCGCGGTGAACCTGGAGAAGGTGGTGCGCGGCACCGATCTGGCGCAGACGGTGGCGAGCGACCGCGATGTCGCCGATCGCGTCGCCGGGTTGCAGAACGCGATCAAGATCGTCGCGCAGCAGGACAATCTGTTCGAGATTACCACCACCGCCGCGACGCCCCGGCTGGCCGCCGCGATCACGCAGAAGCTGATCGACATTTTCGTCGAGACCAACCTGTCCGACGATCGCACCCAGAACACGCAGACGTTGAGTTTCCTCGACGGCCAATTGCAGGAACTGGGCCGCAAATTGCAGGATGCCGAGGGCAAGCGCGCGGATTTCCAGAACCGTTATCTGGGGGCGCTGCCCGGCACCGGCACGGTGGGGGACCGGATCGGCGCCGCGCGCGCGCAGATGAGCCAGGTCGACGGCGATCTGGCGGCGGCGCAATCCAGCCTTGCCGCGGTATCCGGCCAGATGGCGGGGACGCCGCGTTCCGTGGCGGGGGGTGGTGGGATCGCCCCCGGCGTCGGCCCGGCGCGCGCGCGGCTGGCGGCGTTGCAGGGGCAATTGGCGGATGCACGGGGTCGCGGCTTCACCGATAATCACCCCGATGTCGTCGCGCTGAAGCGCCAGCTGGCCTCGGCGCAGGCCGCCGCGCGTGGTGAACCCGTCGGTGCTGGGGCCGACGGATCGGTGCCCAACCCCGCCTATCTTTCGCTGCAGGCGATGCTGGCCGACAAACAGGCGACCGTCGCCGCGCTGCAGATGCGCAAGCGGCAGTTGCAGGCCGATCTCGACCTGCTGAACGCCAAGCTGAGCGAGGATCCCGCCGTCGCCGCCGAACAGGGTGAGATCGACCGCAACTATGATGTGCTCAAGGCGCAGTATGACCAGCTGCTCGCCCAGCGCGAACAGGTGAAGCTGCGCAGCAACGCGCAGACGCAGACCGATTCGGTCAAGTTCAGCGTCATCGACCCGCCGACCGTGCCGCGCACACCGACCGCGCCGAACCGACCGTTGCTGTTGACCGGCGTGCTGATCGCGGGGCTGGCGGCGGGCGTTGGTGCCGCATTCGCGATGGGGCAGGTGCAGGCGACGTTCCCGACCGCGCAGCGGCTGGAGAAGGCGACCGGGATCGCGGTGATCGGCTCGATCGGCGAGATGATGACCCGCCATCAGGAAGAGCGGCGGCGGCAGCGGCTGAAATGGTTCGCCGGCGGGGTCGGTGGGCTGGCGGTCGCCTATGTCGCGTTGCTGGGGCTGGAGATGCTGCAAAGGGGATTGGCGGCATGACCCGCCCGACCGAATCGCTGATCGAGCGGGCCGCGCGCGCCTATGATTTCGAGGCGGCGTTTCGCGGTGGGGGGGCTCCCCGCGCGGGGGCTGTCCCGCCACCACCACCGCCACCACCACCGCCGCCTGCGCCGGTGATGCCGGTCGCCTGGGCAGAGCCGGAAACGATCGCCGTCGCTCCGGAGATCACGGTAGCGGCCGCCACGGAAGACCGGCTCCGGCCCGAACCGGTACATATGCCGGCGGACGTGGCGCCGGCAGACGTGGCGCTGGCGGACGTGGCGCTGGCGGATATGGCGCCGGCCAAGCCCGCACCGGAGGTGATGCCCACATTCGCGGCGATCCCGGCAGAATTCCTCGCCCGCGGTGGCGAGGATGATTTCGACGCGCACGACGACTGGACACCCCCGCCGCCGGGCATCGCGCTGATCGATCGGGTGATGCTCGCGGAAAAGGGCATGCTCGTCCCCGGCGCGCCGATCGGTGCGCTCGCGGAGGAATTCCGCCTGGTGAAACGCCAGTTGCTCCTCACCGCGCGCGCGCTGCCGCAGGCGCAAGATTCGGATGCGGCGGAGGTTCGCGCGCGCACGATCCTGGTCGGTTCGGGCAAGCCGGGCGAGGGCAAGACGTTCTGCGCGATCAATCTCGCGATCAGCCTCGCCGCCGAACGCGATGTCGAGGTGTTGCTGGTCGATGCCGACTTCGCCAAGCCCAGCATCATGGCCACGCTGGGGCTGACGCATACGCCCGAGGATTCGCCGGGCCTGCTCGATATCCTGGCCGATCCGGGCCTTGATCCGGAAAGCTGCGTGATCGCCACCGACGTGCCGCAGCTGTCGCTGCTGCCCGCGGGCAAGCACAGCCATGCGGATACCGAGCTGCTCGCCTCTGCGCGGACCGCGCAGGTTCTGGAGGCGCTGCTGACCGCCGATCCGTCGCGCATCATCGTCTTCGATACGCCGCCGGCGCTGGCCGCCTCACCCGCCAGCGTGCTGGCGCTGCTGGTCGGGCAGGTGATGCTGGTGGTGCGTGCCGATCGCACCACCGAGAGCGATGTGCAGGAAGCGGTGCAGTTGCTCGACGGGTGCGAACAGATTCACCTCGTTCTCAACGCCGTCTCTTACGAGCCCAGGCGCGGGCGGTTCGGCAGCTATTACGGGGGCGGCGAATGACGCGCGTGGCGACGATCCTGCTGGCCGCATCGCTCGCCATACCGGCGGCGGCGGAGCCATCACGCTATGTGCAGCCCTATATCGAGCTGAGCCAGGCCGCCGCGGCGGATCTCAGCAACGACGGCGACGTGCTGACCTATACGCAGGCGGCCGTGGGCGTGGAGGCGGGGGTCAGCTCGCGGCGCGCGCAGGCGCAGGTCAGCTACCGCTACGAACGGCGGATCGACTGGCAGGACCCGGTGGTCGATCAGTCGGTGCACAGCGGGTTGGCATTGGCGCGGGTGCAATTGACGCCGGCGCTGTCGTTCGACGCCGGGGCGCTGGCGACCCGTTCGCGAAGCGACATCCGCGGCGATGCGCCCGGCAATCTGGTCGGCAATGTCGCCAATGTCGCGCAGGTATATGCGCTGTACGCCGGGCCATCGGTGGCGACCCGCGCCGGGGTGCTGGACGTTACCGCCGCCTATCGCTTCGGCTATACCAAGGTGGAGGTGCCGGACGTCCCCTCGGTGCTGCCGGGGCAGCCGCCACTCGATTATTATGACGATTCGCGCAGCCATCTGGTGACCGCCTCGGTCGGCGTGCCGGTCGGTCGCGTCGCGCCATTCGGTGTTACGCTGAGCGGGGCATGGGAACGCGAGGACGCCGGGCAGCTCGATCAGCGTTATGATGGCTGGTTCGGGCGTGGTGACGTGGTGATGCCGTTATCGCGCACCGTCGCGGTGCGGGCCGGCGTCGGCTATGAGAAAATCGAGGTGGGGCAGCGCGATCCGCTGCTCGACGCCGCCGGCAATGTCGTGCGTGACGGCAACGGCCGGTTCGTCACCGACACCGGATCGCCCGTGCGCATCGCCTATCAGACCGATGGGCTGATCTATGACGCCGGGGTGATCTGGCGACCGAGCCCGCGGCTGGAGCTGCAGGCGAACGCCGGCTGGCGTTATGGCAGTGAGACCTATTTCGGCTCCCTGAGCTACGCCATGTCGCGCGACGTGGCGCTCAACGTGGTCGTCTATGACGGCATCGAGACGTTCGGCCGGCAGCTGCGCGACGGCCTGTCGACGCTGCCGACCGCGTTCGAGACACGCCCCGATCCGTTCGGTCAGCAATTCGCCGGCTGCGTCTTTGGCGCGCGGCCCGGACAGGACGGTGCGACCGGCGGCGGGGCGGGCGGCTGTCTGAACGATGTGTTCCAGTCGATCGCGACCGCCAGCTATCGTGCGCGCGGTGTCGATGGCGTCATCAGCGCCGCGCGCGGGCGCAACCGCTTCGGCTTCGGCATGGGCTATGCGAACCGCCGCCTCTACGCACCGCGCAATATTCCGGGCATCTCGGTAATCGGGATCGAGGACGAGAGTGCCTATGCGCAGGCGTTCTGGAGCCGCAATCTGACGCGGGTCTCTGCGGTTGATGCCAGCATCTTCGCCAATTGGTATGCCAGTGGGCTGGCGGGGCTGGGCAACGGCGTCACCGCGACGACGCCTGGCGACGTCTGGGGCTATGGCGCCAACGGCACTTATTCGCACCAGTTCGGCCGGCTGGGGACATTGGCGTCGATCGGCGTCTATGGCTTTGATCAGCAAGGTTTCGACTCGCAATGGTCGGCCCAGGCGCTGGTCGGCGCGCGCTATACGTTCTGATGGGGATCGAAATGTACGAGTCGTTCTTCGGATTGCGCGATCGCCCGTTTCAGCTGACGCCTGATCCGCGCTTCTGGTTTGATACCGCCACGCACAAGAAGGCGATGGCGTATCTCGGCTATGGGCTGGCGCAGCGCGAGGGCTTCATCGTCATTACCGGCGACATCGGCACGGGCAAGACCACGCTGATGGGCCATCTGACGCAGCAGATCGATCCCGCCAGCCTGAATGTCATCACGATCGTCTCGACCGCGGTGGAGCATGAGGATCTGCTGCGGATCGTGGCGACCGGGCTGGATGTCGAGGCGGCGGGGAAGAGCAAGGCGGAGTTGCTGCTGCTGATCGAGCGCGGGCTGCACGCGGTAGCACGCGGGGGACGGCGAACGCTGCTGATCGTCGACGAGGCGCAGGCACTGCCGCATTCTGCGCTGGAAGAATTGCGGATGCTGTCCAACTTCCAGGCGGGCGGGCATGCGATGCTGCAGATCTTCCTGCTGGGACAGCCGGAATTCCGCGACCGGCTGACCGGCTCGGATCGGCTGGAGCAGCTGCGCCAGCGCGTGATCGCGGTGCATCACCTCGATCCGATGGGTGCCAGCGAGGTGAGCGCTTATGTGACCCATCGCCTGGGAGTCGCCGGGTGGCAGGGACGACCTGATTTCGCGCCCGACAGTTTCGCCGCGCTGCACCGTGCGAGCGAAGGCGTGCCGCGCCGGTTGAACCAGCTGATGTCACGGGTGCTGCTGCATGCTTCGATCGCGGGTGAGGAGCGGATCGACGCGGCGCTGATCCGCGCGATCGTCGCCGATCACGAACGTGAGCTGCCGGGCAACGCCAACGCCGCGCCGCAGCGCCACGATCGCGCGGTTCCACGGATGGCGATCGTCCCGCCCGCGCCGCCGCGCGCGGACGAGAACGAGGCGCCGCCGCCGTTCGACGCACGACTGATCGAGAGGGTCGCGCAGCTGGAGGCGCGGGTCGAGGAACAGGATGCCGCGCTGCGCCGCGTGCTCAAGCTGATGGTCGACTGGGTGGAGAACGATGCTTCGCGGTCGGAGACGGTGAAGGGCGCCGCGTGATGTACCAGCCTGCCGTTCGCGAATTCGCCGCCGGGGCCACCGGCATCGTCAACGCGATGTCGGTCGATATCGAGGAATGGTTTCAGGTCGGCGCCTTCGAACGCACGATCGACCGTGCCGACTGGGACCGGCTCGAATCGCGTGTCGCCGATAATACCGGGCGGGTGCTGGATCTGTTCGCCGCCGCCGGCGTGCGCGCGACCTTCTTCACGCTCGGCTGGGTCGCGGCCCGACAGGGCGCGCTGATCCGTCGCATCGTGGCAGGCGGGCATGAGATCGCCAGCCATGGCTGGGATCATCGCCGCGTCTTCACGATGACACCGCACGCCTTTCGCGCCGATCTGGCGCAGGCGCGCGCCGCGCTGGAGGATGCCGCGGGTGTGGCGGTCAGCGGATATCGCGCGCCGAGCTTTTCCATCGACGCGCGCACGCCCTGGGCGCATCCGATCCTCGCCGAACAGGGCTATGCCTATTCGTCGAGCGTCGCCCCCGTGGCACATGATCATTACGGCTGGCGCGAGGCACCGCGTTTCGCGTGGCGTCCGTGTGGCGATGCGCCGCTGATCGAACTGCCGGTAACGGTCGGGCAATGGGCGGGACGGCGGATCGCCACCGGCGGCGGCTTTTTCCGGCTGCTGCCCGCGCGCCTCACCCATATGGCGGTGCGGCAGGCCAATCGTCTGGATCAGCCGGGCGTCTTCTATTTCCATCCTTGGGAGGTCGATCCCGGTCAGCCGCGTGTCAACCATGCGCCGCTGCGCTCCCGGTTGCGCCACTATAGCGGCATCGAGGGAATGGCGGACAAGCTGTCGGATTTGCTGACGCGCCATCGCTGGGGACGCACCGACGCGGTGGTCGCCCGCCTGTCGCGCTGAGGCGCAGCGGCACGTGACCGGCGGACTGATCGTCCGGTGTGCGGACGATGCGGACCGCGCGCGGATTGCCGCCTTCGTCGCGGCGCATCCCGACGCCACGCCCTTTCATCAGCCCGGCTGGGCCGATGCGATCGAGCGAGGCTGTGGCCAGCGCACCCACTGGCTGATCGCGCAGCGTGGCACAGATGTCGCGGCGGTGCTGCCGCTGACCGAGGTGCGATCGCCGCTGTTCGGTGCGGCGCTGGTGTCGGCTGGTTTTGCGGTCGGCGGCGGCATCCTGGGGGAAGAGGAAGCGGTGCCCGCGTTGGGTAGTGCGGCGCTGGCGCTGGCGAAACGGCGTGGCATCACCGGGGTGGAATTGCGCGGCGGGGCGATACCGATGGGCTGGGCGGTCGATGACCAAAGCTATCTGGGCTTCGCTCGCGACCTCGCGCCGGACGACGACGCCCAGTTGCTCGCGATCCCGCGCAAACAGCGCGCCGATGTCCGCAAGTCACTGGAGGCGGCGCTCAGCGTGACGGTCGGACGGGACCAGGCCGCCGCTGATGCGCATTATCGCGTCTATGCCGAATCGGTTCGCAATCTGGGCACCCCGGTGTTTCCCCGCGCGCTGATGCGGGCGGCGCTGGCCATGATGGATGCCGACGTGCTGACCGTGCATCACGATGGCCGACCGATCGCGAGCGTCCTGAGCCTCTACTATCAAGGCACCGTCTATCCTTATTGGGGTGGGGGCACCCAACAGGCGCGCACGATGCGGGCGAATGACCGGATGTATGTCGCGTTGATGGCGCACGCGCGCGCTCGTGGATGCACCCGTTTCGACTTCGGCCGATCCAAGGCGGGGACGGGCGCCGCCGCCTTCAAAGGCAATTGGGGGTTCGAGGGTAAGCCGCTGCGCTATGCCTATGGCGACGCTTCGGAAGGGCAGGCACCGCGCCGCGAGGTCAATCCGCTCGATCCGCGCTACGCCCTGATGGTGCGTGCCTGGCAGCGTCTGCCCGTGCCGGTGGCGACCCTGCTGGGGCCGTGGATCAGCCGGGGCCTGGGCTGAGGTGGACATTCTATTTCTGGCGCATCGGGTCGCTTATGCCCCCGACCGTGGCGATCGCATCCGCAGCTATCACGTGCTGCGTCATCTGCAGCGCCGCGCGCGCGTGCATCTGATCGCCTTTGCGGATGACCGGCGCGACGTTCGACCCCCGCCGGCATTTTTGCGCGGGCTGGCCAGCTGCACGATCATCGAGCGGCGCAAGAGCCGTGCGCGAGCGTTGACCGAGGCGTTGCTGACCGGGCAGCCGGCATCGCTGACCGCTTTTGCCGACCATATGATGCGGGACGCGGTGGAGCGGGCAATGGCACTTTACCCCATCGGTGCCTGTTACGCTTTCTCTGGTCAGATGGCACCCTATTTGCCCGGTGGCGTCATCCGCGTGATGGATTTCGTCGACGCCGATTCCGCCAAGTTCGCGGCCTATGCCGCCGCGGATCGCGGTGCCCGACGCTGGCTGTTGGCGAGGGAGGCGCGCTTGATGGCGGCCTATGAGCGCCGGATCATCGCGCAGGTCGATCATGCGCTGGCGGTCAGCGCGGAGGAGGCCGCGTTGCTGCCCGGCGCGACAGTGCTGGAGAATGGCATCGACGCCGCATATTTCACACCCGAAGAGAGTATCGCCGGTCGATCGGATCGCAACGAGGCCGGTGGGGAAGCGCCGCTGATCGTCTTCACCGGGCAGATGGATTATCGCCCCAATGTGGAGGCGGTCGCGATGTTCGAGCGCGACGTCCTGCCGCAGATCCCATGTGCGCGTTTCGCGATCGTCGGCCGCGCGCCGACCGGCACGGTACGCGCGCTGGCAAGCGAACGGGTCATCGTCACCGGCGAAGTCCCTGATGTCCGCTCATGGCTATCGCGCGCCGCGGTCGTCGTCGCCCCGCTGACGATCGCGCGCGGGGTGCAGAACAAGGTGCTGGAGGCGATGGCGATGGCACGCCCGGTGGTGGCGACGCCAGCGGCGGCGGAGGGGATCGATCACGCCGGCGCGATCGCGATCGCCGATACCCCCGCCACGCTGGCGGCGACGATCAACGTGCTGCTGAACGATCGGGCGCGGGCGGAGCGATTGGGCGCGGCGGCCCGACGGCAGGTGCTGGCCCGTTACGATTGGCAACAACGTCTCGCGCCGCTGGACGCGATGCTGGGGCTGGCGGCGGCATGACGTCACAGGCGCTCTCCATGGGTTGGCGTGCCAGCCGCTGGCCTCGGCATATCGCCGCGCTCGTGATTGGCGTCGCCCTGTTGCTGTGGCTCTTCCGCGCCGACGTGCGGGCGTTGCTGGGCATCTGGTGGACCAGCACCACCTACGGCCATTGCCTGTTCATCCCGCCGGTCGTGGCGTGGCTGATCTGGAACCGGCGCGGCGCACTGGCGAGGCTCGATCCGGTGGGCTGGGCGCCGGCGCTGGCGATCGTCGCGGCGGGTGCGGGGATGTGGCTGATCGGCGACGCCGCCGGGGTGGCGCTCGTGCGCCAGCTAGCGCTGGTCATCATGGCCGAGGGGATCGTCGTGGCGACACTCGGGCCGATGGTCGCGCGTGGATTGGCGTTTCCGCTTGGCTATGCCTTTTTCATGGTGCCGTTCGGCGCGGAGTTCGAACCACCGTTGCAGGATATTACCGTCGCCATCGTGATGCCGCTGCTCCGTCTCGTCGGGGTCGCCGCCAGCGTGGATGGCGTGCTGATCCACGCGGGCCGCTATTATTTCGAGGTGGCGGAGGCGTGTTCGGGCGCGAAATTCGTGATCGCGATGATCGCTTATGGCGTGCTGGTCGCGCATGTGTGCTTCCGACGTTGGCGGCGTCGTGCGATCTTCCTGGTCGCCTGCGTGATCGTGCCTGTCCTCGCCAATGGGGTCCGTGCGTTCGGTACGATCTATGCCGCGCATCTTACCTCGGTGCAGGCGGCCACCGGGTTCGATCATATCGTCTATGGCTGGATCTTCTTCGCGCTGGTGATGGCGGGGCTGATGGCGGCGGCATGGCGCTGGTTCGATCGCTCGCCCGATGATCCCCCCTTCGATCCGGCGACGCTCCGCCAGCGGGTGCGCTGGCGGCTGCAACCCGCCATCGCGACAGCGCTGGCGCTGGCGATCGCGGCGGTCGCACCGGCGTGGAGTGCGGCGGTCGCCCAACGCGCTCGCGCGATGCCGCATTCGATCGCGTTGCCTGACGTGCCCGGCTGGCGCCGCGTGGCGGTGATACGGGGCGCGGGCGCCTGGGGGCCGTGGCATCCGGGTGCGGATCATCACCTCGCCGGTCGGTATGCCGACGGCACTGGCGAGGCGGTCGACATGGCGCTCGCCAGCTATGCCGGGCAAGGCGAGGGACGCAAGCTCGCCGCCTTCGGCACCGGCGCACTGCGCCAGGGGGATCGCTGGATCCGCGTCGCGGACCTGCCCGCGATCGATGGTGGCCGTGCGATCCGCATCGTCAGCGCCGCGCCGGGCGGCAGCACCGTGGAGCGGATCGTCGTGACATGGTATCGCGTCGGCGAGACCGTGACCGGAGACGACAGGATAGTGAAGTTCGCGACGATGAAAGACCGGCTGGGCGGGGGCGACCAGACCGCGACTGCGCTGCATCTGTCGGCGCTGGTGCGGCCGGATGGCGATGCGATCGGCGCGATCCGGCGATTCCGGCGAGCGCTCGGCCCAGTCGATCGCGCGGTCGACCGGATCGTCGCGCCGGCCTATTGAGATGTGTGCGATCGCGGGGCTGTTCTACCCCGCCACACCAAAGCCGGTCGATCCGGCGCGCGTGCGTGCGATGGCCGATGCGATGGCGCATCGCGGCCCCGATGGTGCTGGCAGCTGGACCGCGCCGGGCGTCGGACTGGCGCATCGTCGGCTGGCGATCATCGACCTTGCCGGATCGCCGCAGCCGATGGCGAGCGCTGACGCGCGCTATGCGATCGTCTTCAACGGCGAGATCTACAATTATCGCGAGCTGCGTGCCGAGCTGATCGCCGCCGGACGGCCGATGCATACCCAGGGCGATACCGAGGTGCTGCTCGAAGGCTATGCGCTGTGGGGGCCGGCGCTGCTCGATCGGCTGGTCGGCATGTTCGCCTTCGCGATCCACGATGCCGCGACGCAGAGCCTGTTCATGGCGCGTGACCGGCTGGGCGTGAAACCGCTTCATTATGCCGAACTGGCGGATGGCGCGCTGGCCTTTGCGTCGGAATTGAAGGGATTGATGGCGCATCCGCTGGTGCGTCGCACCCCCGATCTGCGCGCGGTCGAGGATTATCTCGCCTTCGGTTATGTGCCCGACGACGCCTGCCTGCTGGCGGGGGTCCGCAAGCTGCCTGCCGGGCATTTTCTGCTTGTCGAGCGCGGCAAGCCGGTCGCGGCGCCCCGCCGCTGGTGGCAATTGAGCTTCGCCGAGCGGGCGCGGGGGCGGAGCGGCGATCTGCAGGAGGCGCTGTTGGCGCATCTGCGCGAAGGGGTTCGCTCGCGCATGGTGGCGGACGTGCCGACGGGGGCGTTCCTGTCTGGCGGTGTCGACAGTTCGACCGTCGTCGCGCTGATGGCCGAGGCGAGCCGCGCGGCGGTGACGACCTGCACTATCGGCTTCGAGGAAACCGATCACGACGAGCGGGACCATGCCCGATCGGTCGCGCAACGCTTCGCGACCGCGCACCATGAGCGCGTCGTCGCGGCGGGCGACATGGCCTTGATCCCCGCGCTGACCGCCGCGTTCGACGAACCCTTCGCCGACGCTTCGGCGCTGTCGGGTTTGCAGGTCGCCGCCCTGGCACGCGAGTCGGTGACGGTGGCGCTGTCGGGTGACGGTGCCGATGAGATGATGGCGGGCTATCGCCGCTATCGTTTTCAGGCGGCGGAGGAACGTGTGCGCGCGATGATCCCCGCGACGTGGCGCGCGCCCGTGTTCGGAGCGCTGGGGCGGGCATGGCCGAAAGCCGATTGGGCGCCGCGTCCGCTGCGGGCGCGCACGACGCTGCTGGCCCTCGCGACGGGCGGGGAAGAGGCCTATGCGCGTTCGGTCGGGGTAACCTCGCCCGAGGTGCGGGCATCGTTATTCTCGGCCGAGGCGACGGCGGCACTGCAAGGCCATCGTGCGGAGGATCGGTATATCGCCGCGATGCGCGCGGCGCCGGCGCGGCACGCGCTCGATCGCGCGCAATATGCCGATATGACGATCTGGCTGCCCGGCGATATCCTGACCAAGACCGACCGGACCAGCATGGCGGTATCGCTGGAGGTGCGCGAGCCACTCCTCGATCATCGATTGGTGGAATTCTGCGCGACACTGCCGCCAGCGCTACGGCTGCGCGGCGGGCAGGGGAAGTGGCTGATGAAACGGGCAATGGCGCAGCATTTGCCCGATGAGATCCTTCATCGGCCCAAAATGGGCTTCGTCACCCCGGTCAGTGCATGGTTTCGCACCTCGCTGGCGGCGCGGGCGGCGGCGCTGCCGCGCTCTCGCGTCCTGGCTGAGACCGGCTGGTTCGACCTTGACCAGCTGGCGCGGCTGACGGATGCGCATCGCGCCGGGCGAGCGGAGCATGGCCGCACGCTATGGCAGTTCCTGATGCTGGAGCAGAGCATCGCGCATCTGTTCGGCTGATCCCGCCGGACCCCGGCAGATCAGCCTAGCGCAGCTTCGCGATCGACAGGCCGTCCGCCTTGGCGCGATCCTTGGTCGATTCCTCGCTTCGCTTCAGCGCCTTGGCGATCGCCTTCAGCGCCATGCCCTTCTTCGCCAAGGTATGCAGCTTCTGGATTTCGTCCGCCGTCCACGGCTGGCGATGGCGTTCGAAGCTATCCCCCTTCGCCATCAGAACACCGTCAACGCGGCGTGGAGCGTCAGCGCGGCGAGCATGAGCGTGGAGGCGAGGAACAGCATGAAGCGCGGCTGTACCCGATTGACGGTCGCCTGCACCAGGCTGTGCGCGATCCGCAGCGCGACATAGGCCCATGCCAGCCACGTCGCGGGGCCATCGCCCGTACCGGACAATGCGATGACGCCGCAGATCGCATAGAACAGCGTCGGCTGTTCCAGCAGGTGATTGTAGTTATGCGCTTTCCACTGAACATTCGGGGGCAGCGCGCGATCGGCATCACTCGCTTTCGTCCCCACCAGATTGCGCAGGTCGACGCCCGACGCGCGCATCGCCGGCAGGCGTGTCGCCAGCATCCACACCAGCATGACGAGGGTCCAGGCGATCAGGACCACGACCGGCTGCAAGATCGAAACAGGCACGAAAAACCTCCCCCAGACGATGTGGGGGAGGTTGTTTCATATTCCGCGTGACGGCGCCATCAATCCGCGAAGATCGACGCCCATTTGCGTACCGGGCGATCCTTCCAGAAGCCGCGGTGATAGGCGTCGGATGCCAGCAGCGGCATCACCGAGCCGGCTTCCGCAAAGACCATCTGCTCGATCCCGGTGTTTACCTTGCCCCAGCTGGCCGCTTCCTGCAACGTCGAGGACGAGCAGGCGCCGTCGCGCACGTCGGCGACGGTGATCTGCACCGCATATTTGTGCACCTCGACATCCTCATGGCCGAGGATCTCGGCACACACGACCGTGTCCTGGATGAAGTTCTTCGGCACGCCGCCGCCGATCATCAGCAGGCCGGTGGTGCCAGCCTCGATCTTGATCTGGGTCAATTCGCGGAAATCCGCGATCGCGTCGATCATCATGTACGGGCGGCCTTCCTTGGCGGCGTCGACCTGATGCTTGACGAGGCCGAAGCCGGCGGACGAATCGACGAACGCCGGGCAGAAGATCGGCACGTCATGTTCGTAGGCGAGCTTGACGAGGCTGTTGTCCTTCTTGCCATGCTCGGCAAGATACTTGCCCATCTCGCGGATGAAGGCGCGCGACGAATAGGCCTTGGGCTCCAGCGACTCGGCGATCTTGTTGATCGTGAAGTCGCAGTCCTGCAGCTGCTCCTCGTCGATATAGGTGTCGTAGATGCGGTCGATGTACAGCGAGCGCAGCACGTCATCGCTGGGGATTTCCTGGGCCTGATAATGTTTGTGGCCCAGCCCCTCGAAGAAATCCATGTCGACGATCGTGGCGCCGGTGGCGACGATCACGTCGACCATATTGTTGCGGACCAGTTCGGCATACAGGTCCATGCAACCCCCGGCGGAGGTCGATCCGGCGATGACGAGGCAGACGGTGCAATCCCGATCGGCCAGCATATCGTTATAGATTTTCGTCGCGCGACCCAGGTCACGACTGGTGAAGCTCATGTCGGCCATCGCATCGACGATCGGGCGCGCATCGAAGCTCTTGATGTCGATGTGCTTCACCGTCTTCGACAGCAGTTCCGCCTTGCGCGTGTCGTTGATCGGCGCATTGGCGGCCGCGGTCTTGGTGAGGGTGTCGGTCATGGGTTGCTCCCACAGGGTAACACACGTCGTTCAGGGGGACGCGAAAACCCGCACGGCGGCGACGCGGATCATCCGCATCGCCGCCGAATCAGTGAAGTCGTTCTATTACAGCTTGACGACGTTGCGCGTGCGCAGCGGCTTCACCGTCAGGTACATCGATTCCATCGGCTCGTCGCTGGCAATCACCGTCTCTTCCGACGTGAAGCCGTTGAAGGCGGTGCGCATCGCCGCGCCATACGCGCCGAGCATCCCGATCTCGATATAGTCGCCCGTCCCGACGTCCGCCGGCAGCGGAAACGGCCCCGGCATATGGTCAAGGTCGTCGCAGGTCGGGCCCCAGAAGCTGAACGGATGCTCGCGCACCGTCGACTCCGGCTCCCGCAGCAGCGCGACCGGATACTTCCAGCCAATGTGCGCGGCATCGAACAACGCGCCATAGGCACCGTCGTTGATATACAGTTCCTCGCCCCGGCGGCGCTCGACGCGCACCAGCACCGAGCTGTACTCCGCGCACAGCGCGCGACCCGGCTCCGCCCACAGTTCCGCCGAATAGCTGACCGGCAGGCTCTCGAACGCGCGGTGGATCGTCTCGAAATAACGCTCCAGCGGCGGCGGGGTCATGCCGGGATAGACCGACGGGAAGCCACCGCCGACGTCGACGACGTCAACCGTTACCGCCGCCCCGACGATCGCCTGGCGCACACGCTCCATCGCCTCTGCATAGGCGTCCGGCGTCATTGCCTGCGAACCGACGTGGAAGCAGATGCCGAGGGCGTCGGCGACCTGGCGAGTCGCGATCAGCAACTCCTTCGCCTCGTCCGGCGCGACGCCGAACTTGGAGCCGAGCGACAGCTTCGCATGCTCCGACGACACGCGCAGCCGGACGCACAGCGTCAGGTCCGCAGCGCCGCGGGTCGCACGGACGATCTTCGACAGCTCTTCCATGCTGTCCAGCGAGAAGGTCCGCACGCCATGGACGAAATACGCCTCGGCGATCGATTCCTCGGCCTTGACCGGGTGCATGAAGCACAAGGTGGCGTCGGGCACGGTGTTCGCGACCAGGCGCACCTCGGCGATCGACGCGACGTCAAACGTCGTCACGCCATTGTCGTAGAGGATGCGGATCAGGTCAGGCGACGGGTTCGCCTTCACCGCGTACATCGCCCGACCCGGAAACTTCGTGGCGAAGAATCGGGCGGCGCGTGCCGCGGCATGCGGACGAACGATCGTCACCGGCTGAACCGGCCGACGGGCGGCAATGTCGATGGCTCCGGCAACGGTGGACGGAGCGGTCGAGGGGGCAGCTAGCCCCAGCGCGCGATGATGCTGGTGCAATTCAAGGGACCTCCAATTGCCTTGCGGCATACGGTGACAAAAAGCTGCCTTGCGGTTGGAAGTCCCATGGGGCAGCGGAGGCGCGAATTAGGATCGGCTGACCCGCTTGTAAAGTGGGTCGAGCGACGAAAGGTGCTTTTGTGACGATTTTACGACAGCCGACTCGCGCCGGGGTCCGCGATGCGGCCGCGAAAGTCGCCGCGATCCTCCCGCCGACGCCCATGTTTGTCCGTTCAATCAAGGGCGTGGATGTCGCGTTCAAAGCCGAATCGCTGCAACCGATCGGTGCGTTCAAGATCCGCGGCGCGTGGCATCGACTGACCGCGCTGAGCGAAGAGGCGGCGCGCCGGGGCGTGGTCGCCTTCTCGTCGGGCAATCATGCGCAGGGCGTTGCCTGGGCCGCCCGCCGGCTGGGCATCGGCGCGACGATCGTCATGCCGCGCGATGCCCCGCGCGCGAAGCGCGAGGCGACGCTCGCGATGGGCGCGGAGGTGGTCGACTATGATCGCGCGAGCGAGAGCCGGGAGCAGATCGCCGCGCGCCTTGCGGAAGCGCGAGGCGCGACGCTGGTGCCGAGCTTCGACGATCCCTGGATCATCGAAGGGCAGGGGACGGCTGCGCTGGAAGCGGCCAGGCAGATGATCGCGCTGGGGCTCGGTGAGCCGGTGCATGCGGTGGTGCCGTGCGGCGGGGGCGGGCTGGCGGCGGGAACCGCATTGGCATTGAAGGAAGCGCGGATCACCGTGGTGGAACCCGAAGGCTGGGACGATATGCGGCGGAGCCTGGAGGCCAGTTGGATCGAGCCGGTCGCCCCCAATCCACCGCCCACCGCCTGCGACTCGCTGCAGACGCCGCTGGTGTCACCGCTCACCTTTGACGTGCTATCGCGCCGCGACGCCACGGGGGTCGCGGTCAGCGAGGCGGAGGTGCGCGACGCGCAACGTTGGGCGGCGGAGAAATTGCGGCTGGTGGTTGAGCCCGGCGGCGCGGTCGGGCTGGCGGCGCTGCTGGCGGGCAAGGTGACGCCCGAGCCGGGGATGTTCGTCATCCTGTCGGGTGGGAACGTCGACGTGAGCGCCTATGCGCGCGCGGTCGCATCGTGACGGCGGCGATGGGCGGTATCGCTGCCGCCGCGCCGGCGATCGCGATGCTGGGCGCGATCGCCTGTCTGATCGGCGGGGGCTGGATGATCGCAAGCGGGCGCGACCGGATGAAGGGCGCGCTGTTGCTGGTGATGGCGGCCGTACTGGTGGGAAACGTGCTGATCTGGACAATGTAACTCGCCCGATCATGTCGCTTAGGCCACCAGCGGCACCGCCGACCCGCTCATTTGATCGGTGAGTTCGGGTCCAGGCGCATATCGAGGTAATTGTCGACCGAGCGCATCAGGTCGTCCATCTCATGCTCAAAGAAATGGTTCGCGCGCGGGATGACGTCATGATGGATCGTGATGTGCTTCTGCGTCCGCAGCTTGTCGACCAGCTTCTGCGTCGCGAGCGGGGTCGCCACCTCGTCTTCGGCGCCCTGGATGATGATCCCCGATGAAGGGCAGGGGGCGAGGAAGCTGAAGTCGAACATGTTCGCCGGGGGCGCGATCGAGATGAAGCCGCGAATCTCCGGGCGGCGCATCAGCAACTGCATGCCGATCCACGCGCCGAAGCCGAAGCCCGCGATCCACGTCGATTGCGCTTCCACATGGAAGCTCTGCACCCAGTCGAGCGCGGACGCCGCATCGGACAGTTCGCCGATGCCGTTATCGAACGTGCCCTGGCTCTTGCCGACGCCACGAAAGTTGAAACGCAACGTGGCGAAGCCGCGCCGCTGAAAGGTCTTGTAGAGTTCCTGGACGATCCGGTTGTTCATCGTGCCGCCCGCGCTGGGATGCGGGTGCAGGATCATTGCGACGGGCGCGCGCGGCTTCGGCGCCGGGGCGAAGCGCCCTTCGATGCGACCTTCGGGTCCGGGAAAGATGACGTCGGGCATGGTCACTCTGTTCTTTGGGCGGGCGTTGGGCCGCGCGGAAAGGGCGCTATATAGGGGCCGCGCGCCAGAAGGGAACGTTTCTTGTCCGAACCATTGTATCTCGACCATGCCGCGACCACCCCGATGACCGGCGCGGCGCAGGCGGCGGTGGTAAGCGGCATGGCACGATGGGCGAACCCCTCGTCGCCGCATGCCGCCGGGCGTGCCGCGCGCGCCGCATTGGAGGAGGCGCGCGCGGCGGTGTCGCTCGCTTATGGCTGGACGCATGAAACATTGTTCACCAGCGGCGCCAGCGAGGCACTCGCGATCGGGATCGGACGCTGCACGCGGGCGCGCCGGTTCGTCGCTGCCGTCGAGCATGACGCGGCACTGCGGGCAGCGGGCGAGGCGTTCGTACTGCCGGTCGACTCGCTCGGTCGTGTCGACCCCGCCGCGATCCCCGACGTCTCCGACGCGGTCGTGGCGGTGCAATGGTGCAACAGCGAGACCGGGGTGATCCAGCCGATCGCCGCGATCGCGGCCGCGGTTCATGACCGGGGCGGGCTGTTGCTGGTCGATGCCGCCCAGATGCCGGCAAGCGACCGCCTCGCCGCCGATGCCGACGCCATCGCACTGTCGGCGCACAAGCGGGGCGGACCGGCGGGGATCGGCGCGCTGCTGGTGCGTGACCTGGCGACGCTTCATCCCAGCGGCGGACAGGAGCGCGGCTATCGCCCGGGTACGGAGAATTTGCCCGGTGCATTGGGCTATGCCGCCGCGCTGGCGGAGCCGGAGCCGGACCATCAGGCGCTGCGCGCGATGCTCGACGATGCGATCCGCCGGTCGGGCGGCGAGGTGGTTGCGGACGGGGCCGAGCGGCATCCGGCGATCGCCTCGTACCGGATGCCGGGTGTGGCGGCGGCCGCCCAATTGATCCGCTTCGACATGGAACGGATCGCGGTGTCGGCCGGCAGCGCCTGCGCGAGCGGCAGCCTGAAGCCGAGCCACGTGCTGCGTGCGATGGGGTGGACCGAGGCCGCCTCCCGCGAGGTGATCCGCGTCAGTTTCGGGCGCACCACCACGCGCGACCATGTCGAGCGGTTCATCGCCGCCTGGCGTGCGATGGCGCGTAACGGACGGCGCTTCGCGGCATGATCTACCTCGACTATCAGGCGACGACCCCGCTCGCGCCCGAGGCGTTCGACGCGATGGTGCCATGGTTGCGCGATCAGTTCGCCAATCCGCATTCGCCGCACCGCGCGGGGCGCGCCGCGAAGGCGGCGGTGGAGGTCGCGCGTGAGCAGGTCGCCGCCCTTCTGCCGGCGGGCGGGCGGGTCGCTTTCACCGGCGGTGCTACCGAAGCGCTCAACTGGGCGATCAAGGGCGCCCCGCCCGGGCCGGTGGTGACGATCGCGACCGAGCATGCGGTGGTACTCGACAGCGTCGCGGCGCGGGGCGGCGGCATCGTCCTGCCGGTCGGTGCGGACGGGCTGGTCGATCTGGCAGCGGCGGAGCGGGCGATCGTCCCCGGCGTATCGCTGGTGGTCGCGATGCTGGTCAATAACGAGATCGGGGTGGTGCAGCCGGTCGACGAGCTGGCGCGGCTGGCGCATCGGTCGGGCGCCCTGCTGCTGTGCGATGCGGTGCAGGGCTATGGGCGGGTCGCAATCCCCGATTCCGTCGATATGGTCGCGCTGTCCGCGCACAAGGTGCACGGGCCGAAGGGCGTCGGGGCGCTATGGTTGCGCGATGGTGTGCGGCCGGCGCCGCTGCTGCATGGCGGCGATCAGGAGGACGGGCGCTCGGGCACCTTGTCGCCCGCCCTGTGCGCTGGCTTCGGCGTGGCGGCGCAACTGATGCGCGCGCGCGCGCGGGACGATGCCGCGCACGTCGAGCGATTGTGGCGACTGGCGCTCGCCCGACTGGAGGGCTGGACGATCAACGGCTCGGTGGAGCGGCGATATCTTGGCAATCTGAACATCCGTCGCGACGGGATCGACGTGGCCCGCATGATCAGCGACTTGCGCGACGTAGCCTTTTCGGCCGGTTCCGCCTGCGCCAGCGGCTCTGGCCGCCCAAGCCATGTGCTGCGCGCGATCGGCCTGTCCGATGCGGCGGCACGGTCGACCATCCGGCTTGGTTTCGGTCGCTATACCAGCGCGGACGATCTGGCCATCGCGCTCGATCGGATCACGGCGGCCGCCGCGGCGCAGCGGGTGGCGGCATGAGGGTGGTGTTTCTCGCGGCCGATGACGTGCGGGAAGAATCGGCGCGGGCGGGTGAGCGGCTGCTCGACGTCGCGCAGCGCGCCGGCCTGCCGCTGGAGGGGACGTGCGGCGGCGATCTGGCGTGCGCGACCTGTCATGTCGTGGTTGATCCGGCGGACTTCGCGCGGCTGCCCCCCGCCAGCGAGGAAGAGGAGGACATGCTAGACCTCGTTCCCGGTGCGCGACGCACCAGCCGATTGTCCTGCCAGATCCGCCTCCTGCCGGAATGGGACAAGCTGACCGTCGGCTTACCATAAGGTTCAGGAAGCATGCAGCCATGCAGCTTATGGTGATGGTCAGCGGGAACATGGAGCAGGAGTAGATGCACATGAAACTAATGGCTTTGAGCATCGCCGGCGTATTGGCGGCCAGCACCTTCGCGGCCGCGCCGGCGTCCGCACAGCGGTGGCATGATGGACGCGGCTGGCACGAGGGCCGATATCAATATGGCGGGCGATGGTATGCGCCGCCGCGTGGCTATTATCGTGGCGGCTATTGGGACGGGCGCCGCTATCTGCGCGGCCCGCGCTATCGGACGGTCTGTCGCTGGCGTCCGGGCCCTTATGGCCGCGTAGAGGTGTGCCGCCGCGTCAGGTAGAGGCGGTAGCGACCTGATCTGACGACTTGATCCGTCCGTCCGGCTCCGCCATATGGCCTGCGGGAGTCGGGCGGACGTGGTCGTCGCCAACCTGGTCAGGTCCTGACGGAAGCAGCCACAACGATTTCGCCGCGGGTCGTTCCGGCTCCCACCGCGCCGAGGCGCCCTTCGACAATTCCGGCGCGCGTGCCTATATCGCTGGCGATGTCCGACTCCCTTGATCTCGGTACGCCCGCGCAGCCGGCCGGGCAGCAGCCCTATCGCGTACTGGCGCGCAAATATCGTCCGCAGACGTTCGCCGCACTGATCGGGCAGGCCGCGATGGTGCAGACGCTCGGCAATGCGATCAAGCGCGACCGGATCGCGCATGCCTTTCTCCTCACCGGGGTGCGTGGGGTCGGCAAGACCAGCACGGCGCGGCTGATCGCCAAGGCGCTGAACTGTGTCGGTCCGGATGGGCAGGGCCATCCGACCATCGATCCTTGCGGGGTCTGTGAGCCATGTCGGGCGATCGCCGAGGGGCGGCACATCGACGTGATCGAGATGGACGCGGCGAGCCATACCGGCATCGACGACATTCGCGAGATCATCGAGGCGTCGCGCTATGCGGCGGTTTCCGCGCGATACAAGATCTACATCATCGACGAAGTCCATATGCTGTCGAAGGCCGCCTTCAACGGCCTGCTCAAGACGTTGGAAGAGCCCCCCGCGCACGTGAAATTCCTGTTCGCCACCACGGAGGTAAACAAGGTGCCGGTGACGGTGCTGTCGCGCTGCCAGCGGTTCGATCTGCGGCGCATTCCCGCCGATGCGCTGGCTGATCATTTCGCGCGCGTCGTCGAGGCGGAGGGCGCGCAGGCGGAACCGGAAGCGCTGGCGCTGATCGCGCGCGCGGCGGAAGGTTCCGCGCGTGACGGTCTGTCGATCCTCGACCAGGCGATCGCGCATGCCGATATGTCGGGCGGCGGTGTCCGCGCCGAGGCGGTGCGCGACATGCTGGGCCTGTCGGATCGCAACGCGGTGCGCGATCTGCTGGCGCTGGTGCTGACGGGTGATGCGCCCGGCGCGCTGGCGGCATTGCGACGGCAATATGATCTGGGCGTCGATCCGCTTGGAGTGATCCGTGCGCTGTTGGAAGCGATCCATGGCGTGACGCAGGTGAAGGTCGGCGCCGCCGACGATCCCGCCCAGCCAGTGGAGGAGCGCGCCGCCTACCGCGACTGGGCGGAGAAACTGTCGTTCCCGGTGCTGCACCGATTGTGGCAATTGTTCCTGAAGGGGCATGAAGAGGTGGCGCGCGCCGCGCTGCCGATCGAGACCGCCGAGATGGCGATCCTGCGCGCGATCCACGCCTCGATGCTGCCCGATCCCGGCGATCTGGCACGGCGGCTGGCACAAGGGGGCGCCGCGCTCGCGCCGATGGCGCTCGCCGCCGCGCCCGCTGCGTCGCCCACTGCGTCGGCCCCTGTGCCGCCACCTGAGCCGGTCGATCGCATGCCACCGGCGTTCGCCGGCGTGCTGTCGCTGCTCGATCAATCCGGCAAGCTGGACCTCTTGGTACGGTTGCGGCGCGGCGCGAGCCTGGTCAGCTATCAGCCCGGCGCGATCGTGTTCAGCGGCAACCGGCCGCTATCGACCGATACGCTCAATGATCTGGCGGCGGCATTGCGCGAGGCGACCGGCAAGCCGTGGCAGATATCGATGGCTGATGCGCCCGGCGCACCGACCATATTCGAGGCGGAACAGGATGTGGTG
>NZ_JBELIE010000123.1:0-9810 GCF_042091075.1 Sphingomonas sp.
ATTGCGGGATGGTCGGCCAGTCGGAATAGGCCTTGATCCCCTGACGCACGCCCTGGTCCTGCAGCACGTCGACGCTTTCGAAATCGGCGCCCAGCCGCTCGAGGATGGCCACCGCGCGGCTGGAGAACCCGCATTGCGGAAACAGCGGGGTGCCCTTCATGAACAGCACCACCGGATTGTTCTTCACCACCGCGTCGATGCGGGCTTGAGCGTCGTCGGTCATCGTCGTCACTTCCTTTCGGATCCAGCCGCTTACTTCGGGACGGCAGTGGTCAACTGCAAGGCGTGGAGCACGCCGCCCATCCGTCCGCCCAGCGCGGCATAGACCGCCTGATGCTGTTTGACCCGCGACAGGCCGGCAAACGACGCCGCCGTCACCCGCGCCGACCAGTGATCGCCGTCACCCGCCAGATCGGTCATTTCCACCTCGGCATCGGGAATGCCGGCCTTGATCAGGGTCGCGATTTCATCGCCCGCCATCGGCATCGCGTTACTCCGACTGCATCAATTGGCGGCGCGCCTCGATGGTCTTTTCGGCCAGCACGCTGCGCACCGTCGCCTCGTCCACGTCGAGCCCGGCGGCGGTCAGATCGCCGAACAGCTTGCGCACGACGTCTTCATCCCCGGCTTCCTCGAAATCAGCCTGCACCACCGCCTTGGCATAGGCGTCCGCCTCCGCGGGGGTGAGCTTCATCAACTCGGCCGCCCATTGCGCCGTCAGACGGTTTCGGCGCGCGTTGATGCGGAACGCGACTTCCTCGTCCCGCGCGAATTTGGCTTCGAAAGCGCGTTCCCGGTCGTCGAACGTGGTCATGGCGGCTCCCATCTTCTTGTCGGATGGGCTTAGAGCGGCGGGGGGCGTGGCGCAACGTGTCGCGGTGCGGCGATCGGCCATGCGGCTGGCCCCGCCGCCGTTCGCGAAGGCCTAGGCCGCCACCCGCACCACCAGTTTGCCGATCGCGCCGCGCGCCGCCATCTTGGCGATCGCCTCGCCGCCCTTCTCGAACGGAAACACTTCGGTCACGCGCGGGGCGATCCTGCCCTGTTGCCAAAGATCGAACAACTGGCGGATATTGTCGCGATTTCTCTCCGGTTCGCGCGCGGCGAAGGCGCCCCAGAAGACACCGCAAACGTCGCAGCTCTTCAGCAGCGTCAGATTGAGCGGCAGCTTCGGTATCCCGGCCGGGAAGCCCACCACCAGATATCGCCCCCCCCAGCCGATCGAGCGCAGCGCCGGTTCGGCATATTCGCCACCGACCGCGTCATAGACCAGCTGAAACCCGTCCTTGCCGGCCTTGTCCTTGAATTGATCCGCCAGCGCCTTCGACTCGTCCTTCGAAAAGGGCGCGCGACCGTAGATGATGACATCGTCGGCGCCTGCGTCACGCACCGCCTGTGCCTTTTCCTCGCTCGATACCGCGCCGACGACACGCGCGCCGAACGCCTTGCCCAGCTCGACCGCCGCCAGCCCGACGCCGCCCGCCGCCCCCAGCACCAGCAAGCTGTCGCCCGCCTTGATATGGCCGCGGTCGACCAGCGCGTGAATCGTCGTGCCATAGGTCAGCAGCATCGACGCACCTTCCTCGAACGATCGCTCGTCGGGGATCGGGTAGAGATTGTCGGCCTGGGCGACCAGGCGCTCCACCATCCCGCCCATGCCGGTGTTGCCCATCACGCGGTCGCCGACCTTGAACCGGGTCACGCCCTCACCCACGCTGTCCACCACGCCGGAGAATTCACCGCCCGGGGCGAACGGGCGCGGCGGCTTGAACTGATATTTGTCCTCGATCACCAGCACGTCGGGATAGTTGACCGCGCAGGCCTTCACCGCCACCACGACCTCACCCGCGCCCGCCACCGGATCGGGCAGGTCGCCAATTTCCAGAGTTTCAGGTCCGCCCGGCGCCCTCGACAGCAAGCCCTTCATTACCGCTCTCTCCCCTGATCCAGGGCCGCTCATCGTCGAGCCGCTCCTCGAATTTCGAAATCGCGGTATCCTTTGCCAGCGTCAGGCCGACTTCGTCCAGCCCCTCCATCAGGCACCGGCGGCGGAACGGGTCGAGTTCGAAGGCGAAGCGGTCCTGATACGGGGTGGTTACCGTCATCGTCTCCAGATCCACCGTCACCGGCTGATCCTTCGCCACCTCCAGCAGACGGTCGACCGCCGCCTGCGGCAGCACGACCGGGACGATCCCGTTCTTGAACGCATTGCCCGAGAAGATGTCGGAGAAACTGGGCGCGATCACCGCGCGGATGCCCATATCCGCCAACGCCCAGGCGGCATGTTCGCGGCTCGACCCACAGCCGAAATTGTCACCGGCGATCAGGATCGGCGCTCCCGCGTAGCGGGGATCGTCGAAGATATTGTCCGGTTGCGCGCGAACCGTTTCGAACGCCCCACGCCCCAGCCCGGAGCGCTTGATCGTCTTCAGCCAGTGTGCGGGAATGATGACATCGGTATCGATGTTCTTCGCTCCCCACGGATAGGCCGTGCCCGTTACCTCGCGAACCGCCTCCATCGCGTCAGCGCGCCGGGCGGCTGGCCGGAATGGCGGGGCGGGCGATCGCCGCATAGGCCGCGACCCCACTCAGCACCGATCCCGCGATCAGAAACACCAACACCTTCTTCATCGCCGTCTTCCCTGTCTGCCTGTTCTGGTTCTTCTACGTCTTCTTGTATATCAATAGGTTGCAACCGTCCCCTAAGATCAGACGATCAGGTCGCGCACGTCGGCGAGACGCCCCGTCACCGCCGCCGCCGCCGCCATCGCAGGGCTGAGCAAATGCGTCCGCGCACCCGGCCCCTGCCGCCCGACGAAGTTGCGATTGCTGGTCGAAGCGCAGCGTTCCCCCGCGGGCACCTTGTCGGGGTTCATCGCCAGGCACGCCGAGCAACCCGGCTCGCGCCACTCGAACCCCGCCGCGGTGAAGATGCGATCGAGCCCCTCCTGCTCGGCCTGACGCTTCACCAGGCCCGAACCGGGCACCACCATCGCACGCACCCCATCGGCGACATGGCGGCCGTTCGCCACCTGTGCCGCGGCACGCAGATCCTCGATCCGGCTGTTGGTGCAGCTACCGATGAAGACATGCTGGACGCTAACGTCCTGCATCCGCATGCCCGGCGTCAGCCCCATGTAATCAAGCGACTTCTGCGCCGCGACGCGCTTCGACGGGTCCGCGAAACTGTCGGGCGACGGCACGATCCCGGTGATCGGCACGACGTCCTCAGGGCTGGTGCCCCAGGTCAGTACCGGGGCGATATCGCTGGCAGCCAGCACCACGCGCTTGTCATAGCGGGCGCCCGCGTCGCTGGGCAGCGTGCGCCACCACGCCACCGCCTTGTCCCAATCGGCGCCCTCGGGCGCCATCGGACGCCCTTTCAGATAGGCGAAGGTGACATCGTCGGGCGCGATCATGCCGGAGCGCGCGCCCCCCTCGATCGACATGTTGGCGACCGTCAGCCGCCCCTCCACCGACAGCGCGCGGATCACGTCGCCGGTGAATTCGATCACATGGCCGGTGCCCCCCGCGGCGCCAATCCTGCCGATGATCGCCAGCACGACATCCTTGGCGCTGACGCCCTGGCCGAGCGTGCCGTCGACGCGCACCTCCATCGTCTTGGAGGGCGAGAGGATCAGCGTCTGGGTGGCGAGGACATGTTCGACCTCGCTGGTGCCGATCCCGAACGCCAGCGCCCCCAGCGCGCCATGCGCCGAGGTATGGCTGTCGCCGCACACCATCGTCGTGCCGGGCAGCGTGAAGCCCTGCTCAGGGCCGACGACATGGACGATCCCCTGTTTCGGCGACAGCGCGTCGATATAGGGAACACCGAATTCGGCGACATTGGCGCGCAGTGCGCCGAGCTGCTCCGCGCTTTCCCGGTCCGCGATCGGCAGTTCGTTGCCCGCCGCATCGACGCGCGGCGTGGTCGGCAGATTGTGGTCGGGCACCGCCAGCGTCAGGTCCGGACGGCGAACCCGCCGGCCAGCGGCGCGCAGCCCCTCGAACGCCTGCGGGCTGGTCACTTCGTGGACGAGGTGACGATCGATATAGATTAGGCAGGAACCATCGTCGCGCCGCTCGACGACATGCGCGTCCCAGACCTTTTCGTACAATGTGCGTGGGGTGTTCGACATGATACATCCGCGTTAACCCAGATGTGGTATCGAACGAAACCCCGGACGTGCCCGATTCGCGCGTGAGACACCGATTATATTGACCGAAGCGCTCCGACGGGCGGTCTCGCTGATAGGAGCGACCGGACGCCGGGCACCTTTGGCAATGGCCGACGTTTGGGGGGCGACCGATCCTCTCGCGGCGGAGACCGACGCCATGGCCTCGATTGCTCATCCGCCGCTGCCCCGCCCCGTTCGGCCCGCCCATCGCGACCGCGCCGATCGGGCACTCGACTGGGTCAACTTCTTCCTCGCCGACGTGCGCGACGGCCTGGGGCCGTATCTCGCGATCTATCTGGTGGCGACGCGCGGGCCCACGCATGGCTGGAACGAGGCGACCGCTGGTGCGGTGATGACGATCGCCGGGCTCGCCGGACTGTTGGCGACCACCCCCGCCGGCGCGCTGGTCGACCGGCTGCGGGCGAAGCGCGCGTTGCTGATCGCCGCCGCGCTGATCGTCACGCTGGCCTCGGTGGCGTTGCCGTTCGTCCATGGCTTCACGCTGGTCGCGACGACGCAGGCGTTGGCGGCGATCGCCGGGGCGGCCTTCGCGCCCGCGATTACCGGCATCACCCTTGGCATCGTCGGCGCGCGCGCCTTCGCGAAGCGCATCGGCCGCAACGAGGCGTTCAATCACGCGGGCAATGCGGTGTCCGCCGCGCTCGCCGGCGTGCTGGCGTGGAAACTGGGGCCGCAGGTGGTGTTCTGGCTGATGGGCGGACTGGCGGCCGCATCCATCGCGGCGACGCTGGCGATCCCCGCCGATCGCATCGACCACGATAGGGCGCGCGGGCTGCGCAGCGATGACGACAATGCTGACGGGGATGCGTGCGACGCGACCCCGCAGTCGATGTGGCAGGTGCTGCGCGGCACGCGCGGGCTGGCCATCTTCGCAGCGGCCGCCTTCACCTTCCATCTCGCCAACGCGGCGATGCTGCCCTCGGTCGGTCAGTTGCTGGCGCATCGTGTCGGAGGCGGGGTGGCGACATCGCTGCTGGCGGCGTGCATTGTCGGCGCGCAACTGGTGATGGTGCCGGTCGCGATCATCGTCGGACGGCACGCCGATCGCTGGGGGCACAAGCCGATCTTCCTTGCCGGGTTCGCGGTGCTGGCCGCGCGCGGCGTGCTCTACACCGTCTCCGACGCCGCGCCATGGCTGTTGATGGTGCAATTGCTCGACGGCATCGGTGCGGGCATTTTCGGCGCCCTCTTCCCGGTAGTAGTCGCCGCGCTGACGCGGGGCAGCGGTCGCTTCAATGTCGCACAGGGCGCGGTGGCGACCGTGCAGGGGCTCGGCGGCGCGATCAGCGCATCGCTGGCCGGCGGACTGATCGTCGCCGGGGGTTACGATCTCGCCTTCCTGGTGCTCGCGCTGATCGCCGGGGCGGGGCTGCTGCTTTATCTGCTGGCCATGCCCGAGACGGCGGAACGATAAGGCCGGGGCGGCGGGACCGCGCTAGGCCAATGCGCGTCTGTCCTCGATCACCTCGCCGTAGGCCATGACCTCTGCCTCATGGCTGTCCTCGCGGAAGGTTTCCGCGAGCGCCGCACCTTCCCATTCGCGCATGGCGGGGTGATCGAGGATCGTCGCCACCCAGCCAGCGCCCGCCGCGCCGACGTCGATCCCCCACGACCTGACCCGAAACGCCACGGGCGCGAAAAAGGCGTCGACCGCCCCGAAACGCTCTCCCGCCAGCCACGGGCCGCCGAACCGCGAAAGCCCCTCGCCCCATAGCTGGACCAGCCGTGCCACATCGCGTTCCAGCGCGGGGGTGGCGGGATGGGCGCGGATGCGTTGCCCCACCGTCATCGTACGCTCACGCCGCAAAGCACCGAAGCCGCCGTGCATCTCGGTCACCGCGCACATCGCCCAGGCCCGCGCCTCCGCCTGATCGGGCCAGACCCCGCCGTGCCGTTCCGCGAGATAGAGCGCGATCCCCAGCGAGTCCCACACCGTCCGCTCGCCATCGATCAGCACCGGCACCTGGCCGGTGGGGGAAAAGGCGCGGAAGCGTTCATGATTGTCGAGCGACAGGAACGGCTCGACCCGATCGTCGAAGGCGATCCCCAGCGCGCGCATCAGCAGCCACGGCCGCAACGACCAGCTCGAGTAATTCCGGTTCGCGGTGATCAGCGTATAGGCCATGCGGCGTCAGCTTTCGTAGTCCGCGGTCGTTTTCGCCCGCACTTCCTCGGCGGTGACGCCGGGCGCCAGCTCGATAAGGCGGAAGGGCGAGTCATGATCGGGGCGCTGGAACACCGCCAGATCGGTCACGATCATGTCGACGACGTTCTTGCCGGTCAGCGGCAGCGAACAGGATTTGAGGAACTTCGGATCGCCGTTCTTGCTGGTATGCTCCATCACGACGATGATCTTCTTGACCCCCGCGACCAGGTCCATCGCGCCGCCCATCCCCTTGATCATTTTGCCGGGGATCATCCAGTTGGCGATGTCACCGTTCTCCGCCACCTCCATCGCGCCCAGCACGGTCAGGTCGATATGCCCGCCGCGGATCATCGCGAAGCTCTGCTCGCTGCCGAAATAGGCGCTCTGCGGCAGTTCGCTGATCGTCTGCTTGCCCGCGTTGATCAGGTCGGCGTCCTCCTCACCCTCGAAGGGAAAGGGGCCGATGCCGAGCATGCCGTTCTCGCTCTGCAGCGTCACGGTCATGCCCTCGGGGATGTTGTTCGCCACCAGCGTCGGGATGCCGATGCCCAGATTCACATAATATCCGTCGCGCAGTTCCTTCGCGGCGCGCGCAGCCATCTGGTTGCGATCCCAGCCCTTGATATCAGCGGTCATCATACGTTCTCCCGCTGCCGCACGGTGCGGAACTCGATCTTCTTGTCATAGGGGCTCCCGACGATCATCCGCTTCACATAGATGCCGGGCAGGTGGATGCCATCCGGGTCAAGGCTGCCGACCGGCACCACTTCCTCGACCTCGGCGACGCAGATCCGCCCCGCGGTTGCCATCGGCTGGTTGAAGTTGCGCGCGGTCTTGCGGAAGATCAGGTTGCCGCTCTCGTCCGCCTTCCAACCCTTGATGATCGACAGGTCGGCGCGAATGCCGCGCTCGAGGATATATTCCTCGCCATCGAAGACCTTCACTTCCTTGCCCTCGGCGACCTGCGTGCCGACCCCCGTCCGGGTGTAGAAGCCGGGGATGCCCGCCCCGCCCGCGCGGCACCGCTCGGCGAGCGTGCCCTGCGGACTGCATTCGACCTCCAGCTCGCCCGACAGATACTGGCGCTCGAACTCCTTGTTCTCACCGACGTAGGACGAGATCATCTTCTTGACCTGGCGCGAGCGCAGCAGCTTGCCGAGCCCCTCGTTATCGATCCCCGCATTGTTGCTGGCGATCGTCAACTCCTTCGTCCCGGCCGCCTGGATCGCATCGATCAGCCGCTCGGGAATGCCGCACAGACCAAACCCACCGGCGCAGATCGTCATGCCGTCGTGAAGCAAACCGTCCAGCGCCGCCGCCGCATCCGGGTAAAGCTTGTTCATCCGCACCATTCTCCGTTGATCGCGGCGAGGACTATCCTCGCGAAGCGGCGGCGGCAAGCGCGGTCGACCATCCTCCCCCCAGCCTCGCCCACGGAGGATTGATCAGAAATGCCCCGGTTCGATCTCCAGCGCGGCACACAGATCGTCGAGCGCCTGCCCCTCACCGTTCACCTTGATCGCGATCATTCCCATCGCCGCGGCGGGTTTGCAGTTGATGCCCAGATCGTCGAGATACACGCATTGATCCGGTCGCTTGTTCAGCGTCTCGCACATCATCGCATAGATGCGCGGATCGGGCTTGCGGATGCCGACCTTGCTCGATTCGATGACATGGTCGAAACGCGCCAGCACCTCAGCCACCGCCCGTGCCTTGTCGGCGGTGCGCGACATGCCCGCGCCCTCGCCCGCGGGCACATTGTTGGTGATGCAGCCGATGTGATATCCCTCGCGCTTCAGCCAGTCGAGCGCGTGCACCATGCGCGGGCGGATATCCCCCGACAGTAGCGCCAGCACATCCTCGCCGCGCAACTCATGCCCCAGCGCGCGCGCCTCTGCGGCGAAATCCTCGTCGAAGCCGGCCGCACCGATCTCGGCGCGTTCGAACCGCGCCCAGGCGTTGGTATCGGGATCGGTCGCGTTGATGCGACGGATCAGGTCATGCGGCAGGCCGCGCTCACGCTCCATGCGGTTGAACGCCTCAAAGGGAGACGAGGTGATGACGCCACCAAAGTCGAAGATCACGGTATCGCGCATGAAGGTTCCTTGTCGCCTCGTCCCGAACGTCAGTATCGCAGCCTCAACCCCGGCCGCGCCCAGCGCGTCTTCACCAGTTTGCCCGTGCCGGACAAGGTGATGTACGCATCGCGCATATCCTCCCCGCCGAAGCAGATGTTGGTGGTGAAGATATCCGGCGTCGCCACGAACTCGACCAGTTCGCCCGTCGGCGCAATGACGCTGATCCCGCTCTCCCCGATCGTCGCGACGCAGATGTTGCCGTTCGCCTCCATCCCCAGCGAGTCGAAGAATTTGTAGCCCGCCGGGCGGTACAGCGGAATGCCCGGACCGCCCGGTCCCGCATCCCCGGCGACCTTGCCAGGGGCGGTGATGTTGAAGCGCATCAGCCGGCAGGTGTAGGTTTCCGCAGCATAAAGCACGCTGCCGTCGGGCGACAGGCCGATGCCATTGGGATTGTTCGACGGGAAGATCACTTCCTCGATGAAACTGCCGTCCGTTTTGGCGTAGAAGATGCCGACGATATCGTGGCAGCGCGCGGCATAATCGATCTTGCCATGATCGGTGAACCAGAAGCCGCCGTGCGCATCGAAGACGATATCGTTGGGGCCGCGCAGCGTGACCCCATGATCCCCGGACCGGTACAGCACCTCGACCGCGCCGGTATCAAGATCGATGCGCTCGATCCGGCCGCCGCTGTAATCGGCGGCGATCCCGTGCGGGGCCAGCAGCCCGTTGCTCTCCAGCCAGTCGAACCCGCCATTGTTGCAGCAATACAGTTTCCCGTCGGGGCCCATCGCCAGCCCGTTGGGGCCGCCGCCCGGCTCCGCCACCAGCTGACGGCGGCCGTCGGGGTGGATGCGCGTGATTCGCCCGGGCTCGATCTCGACCAGCACGATGCTGCCGTCGGGCAGGGCGACCGGGCCTTCGGGAAAGCGCAGCCCATCGGCCACCAATGCCAATTCCGCCATCATCCACTCCTGTGCCAACATGTTCTTTCGAAACAGGATCGACCAGTCGGGCCCCCTTCGCAAGCGCGATGCGCGCCGCTACACCCGGCATATGGAGAGCAAACGCACCGGCGGCCGGATCCTGGTCGACAACCTCGTCGCACAAGGCTGTGACCGGATTTTCACCGTGCCCGGAGAGAGCTTCCTCGCGGTGCTCGATGCGTTGCACGACACGCCAACGATCGACGTGGTGACATGCCGGCAGGAGGGCGGCGTCACCTTCATGGCCTGCGCGGATGGCACGCTGACGCAGCGCCCCGGCGTCGCCTTCGTCACACGTGGCCCCGGCGCCACCAATGCGTCGATCGGCGTCCATGTCGCCCATCAGGATTCGCAGCCGATGATCCTGTTCATCGGCGACGTCGATCGCGGCACCCGCG
>NZ_JBELIE010000124.1:0-9747 GCF_042091075.1 Sphingomonas sp.
CGCCATCGCGACCAGCAGGTCGACGCGATCGGTCAGTCGTCGCAGCATCCGCGCGCCAAGCGGACGCAGCACGCGGGGCAGGGGGGGCAGCAGCGGATTGCTGATCTTCGCGACGATACGCAGATGCGGCAGCGCGCGATCGATCGCGGGCGCGAGCCAAAGGTGGAAGTTGCCGGTGATATAGACGATGTCGGGACGCACCTGTCGCAGGATCGGCACCATCGCGCGCGCCAGTCGCCAGCGCGACATCATCCCGCGCCGGATCGGGGGGTCGAGCAGGCGGAGCACGGCGCCCGACGGCAGCCGGTTCCGCATTGCGCCGGCATCGGCCCCCACCACGAAGGTGACCCGGCATCCGCGCGCCACCCATTCCTCGGCCAGCCGGAACGCGGTCGCCTCGGTGCCCCCGGCGTTGAAATCATGCAGCAGGATGGCGATCGACGGAATGGTCACCCGCATGTGCTACGGGCGCGGAACGATCAGAACAAGCGCGCCTGTCGTGGCCGACGGTCGCTACCGCGATGCGTCGCACCAGCCGCGCTGGCGCTGGCGCCGGGCCGCCCGATGTCGATCAGCGATCTTGTTTCGGCCGCCATTGGCACCTAACGCGCGGCGATGAGCGTCGCGATCTTCCTGCCATCCCTCGCCGGCGGCGGTGCGGAGCGGATCGCGTTGTTCGTGACGGAGCGGCTGCGCGCCGCCGGCATCGACGCACGGCTGGTGGTGGCGCGCGCGACCGGGGCATTGATCGACGCGCCCGTCTATCGGACACATGGCGTCGACCTGCGAGCACCGAACGAGCTGCTGAGTCTCCCGGCGCTGTCGCGTTACCTCGATCGGGAACGGCCCGAACTGCTGTTCGCATTCGTTCACAGCGCGAAGATCATCGCCGGGATCGCGAAGCAGCGGCGCCCGTGGTTGCGGCTCGCGATCAGCGTGCACAATGCGCTGGATGTGCCCCGCCGCGCCCGTTTCTGGCCGCGCGCGCTGTTCGGCTACGCCCCCGAGCGCTGGCTGTATCGCGATGTCGTCGCGGCGCATGCGGTGTCTCACGATCTCGCCGCGCAGGTGATCCGGCGGTTCGCGTTGCCGCCGCAGCATGTGCACACGATCTACAATCCGCTGCCCGATCGCCCGGCGGCCGGCGCGATTGACCCGGCGCATGAGGACATCTTCGCGCGCCCGGTGATCGTCAACGCCGGCCGGCTGGTGGCGCAAAAGGATCAGCGCATGCTGATCGACAGCTTCTGCCAGGCCGGCGTGGCGGCGCAGGCCAATCTGCTGATCCTTGGCGAGGGGCCGCTGCGTCCCGCGCTGCTGGCGCAGGCCCGCGCCCTGGGCGTCGCCGATCGCATATTCCTGCCCGGTTTCGTGCGCGATGTGCGTCCCTACATGGCCCGCGCCGCGGGGTTCGTGCTGTCGTCACGCAACGAAGGCTTCGCGCTGGTGATCGCCGAGGCACTGTCGATGCATTGCCCGGTCGCCTCGTTCGATTGCCCCAGCGGCCCACGTGAACTGCTGGCGGACGGCGCGCTGGGCCAATTGATCGCACCCGGCGATGCGGCCGGGCTGGGTGCGGCGATGCGGGCGATGGCGGCGGGCACGGTCGTTCGTCCGCCGGCCGAGGCGGTCGCGGCGCATCTACGTCAGTTCGATCCGGCCGTGATTGCGGATCAATATGTCACGTTGGTCCGGTCGCTGCTATCGCACGCTGCCCCGTCTCCCTTGCAAAGCCATCGTCTTCCATGAGCTTCGATAACATCGTTTCCCGCGCGCAGGCCTGGGCCGCCACCCCGGGGGCCAAGCGCCTTGGTCGCATCGTGCGCGCCATATTCTTCGTCGCGGTGATCGCGATCCTGCTGTGGCAGCTGCGCGAGATCGGCTGGGCGGACGTGCTGCGCGCGCTGCCGAGCCAGCCGCTCTTCTACCTGCTGTTCTTCGTCAACTTCATGGTATTGCCGCTGACGGAGGTACCCATCTTCCGCCTGTTGCTGGGGCAGCCGATACCGGGGGCGCTGCCGGTGCTGGTGCGAAAGCGGATCGTCAACGCGGTTCTCGTCGATTATTCGGGAGACCTCTATCTCTACGGCTGGGCGCGGACGCGGCTCGGCATCGATGCCCGCAAGCTGCTGCTGGCGGTCAAGGATAATGCGATCCTGTCGTCACTTGCCGGGGCGATGGTGGCAGGGGCGTTCATCGTCGCCTTCATCGCGCGCGCGCCGACCGGACGGATCGCATCATGGCTCGATTCGTCGCTGGGGCTCGTGATCGGCGCGGTGCTGTGCGCCAGCCTGACGCTGCCGCTGCTGCTGCGGTTTCGCCACGCGATCCTGTCGACCAGCCAGCGCGTCGCCTGGCAGGTGTTCGGCATCCATTCGCTGCGCACGATCCTGAACCTGGCGATCCAGGTGTGGCAATGGACGATCGTGCTGCCCGGGGAGCATTGGACCACATGGCTCAGTTTCCTGACCGTGCAGCTCGTCATCGCGCGCCTGCCGTTCATCCCCAATCGCGACCTGCTGTTCATGGCGGCGGGACTGGAGATGAGCGGAGCCCTAACCGTCTCGCGGGAGGCGATGGCGGGGCTGCTCGTCGCCGGCACCGCGCTGACCCAGGGAACGAACCTCGCGCTGTTCCTGCTCACCGCGCTATGGATGAAGCCGGTCCCGCCGGTCGCGCCAGAAGAAGAGGCGGCGCTTCATTGAAAGACAGGGCGAGGCAGTCGCCGCTGAATCGCAATGCGATCGGGTCAGCGGCGCATCGCGCTCACCTCGGCAGGGGACCAGCCACCGCCCATCGCCTGATATAGCGCGACATAGCTGGTCAGCCGGTCCGCCTCCGCCTGCACCAGCGACAGTTCGGCGGTCAGCAGGTTTCGCTGCGCATCGAGCTGTTCGATATAGGCGGAATAGCCAGCGCGATAACGGTTCGACGCATTCTCCAATGCGCCGCGCGCGGCGGCGGCCTGCGCGTCAAGCGCATCCGCCTGCTCTCCAGTGCGGCGGACCCCGGCCAGCGCGTCGTCGACTTCGCGGAACGCGGTCAGCGCGGTACGGCGATACGCGAACGCGGCCTGATCGCGACGCGCGGTCGCCGCGCGCTCCTGTGCACGCAGCCGCCCGCCGTCGAACAGCGGCGACAGGATGCTGGCGCCGATCGTGAAGATGCCCACCGGATTCGCCAGCGCGGTTGACAATACCACGCCGGCACTGCCGGTCAGCGACAGATTGGGCAGCATCGCCGCGCGCTGGCTGTCGAGTGACAGATCGGACGCCACCAGCGTCTGTTCCGCCTGATATAGATCGGGCCGCCGACGCAGCAGATCGGCGGGCAGGCCGTCGGGGATGGCGGGGCGGGCGATGCGAGCGAGCGGGCGTCCGCGGGCGATGGCGCGTGGTGCATCGCCGGTCAGCAGCGACAGCGCATCCTCCTGCCGGGTGATCGCCAGCTCGGCAGCGGGGACAAGTTGCTGCGTGGCGGCATATTCCGCCTGCGCCTGCCGATATTCCAGCCGCGACGTATATCCCGTCTCGAACCGCCGCCGCGCGATCCGCAGCGCATTGGCGCGCGCCGTCAGCGTGTCGCGCGCGATCGCCAGCCGCTGATCGAGCGCGCGCAGCGTGACATATCCCGATGCGGCGGCGGCGGCGGTGGCGAGGCGCACGCTGTCTTGCGCCGCCTGCGTGGCGAGCAATTGCGCGCGCGCGGCGCGACTGGCCAGCCGCAAGCGCCCGAACAGGTCGAGGTCGTAGCTGAGCGACAGCGTTGGCTGCGCCCCGATCGCCCGGCTGGGCGTACCGAACGGACTGAGCGTCTGTCCCTGTGTTTCCGGCACCGTGCCGCCGATCTGCGGCAGCAATTGCGCGCGCGACAGCGCCTCCGCGGCGCGTGCCTCCTCGACGCGCGCGGCGGCCGCCTGGATGTCGACGTTGTTGGCCAGCGCGCGCTCGACCAGCGCGGTCAGTTGCGGATCGCCGAACCCCTGCCACCAATCGACCGCGATCGGGGCGGTGGCGCCGGTCGCGGTGCGCCACGCCGGGGGCGGCGCGACAGCGGCGCTGTCGGGAGCGGCAACACGCTTGCCCGGCAGCGTGCAACCCGCCACCGCGAGCGGGATCAGAAGGGCAACGCCACGCATCATCGCGGTGTCGGCACGCCAGAGGTGTCGACACGGGCCTGCACCGACATGCCCGGCCGTAGCCGCGCGCTGAGCGATTGACCCGGATCGACGCGGATGCGCACCGCGATCCGCTGTGGCACCTTCGTGAAATTGCCGGTTGCATTATCGGACTTCAGCACCGCAAACTCGCTGCCCGCAGCGGGCGAAATACGCTCGACGCGGCCCGTCAGCCGCGCGTTCGCGAGCGCGTCGACGGTGAAGCTGGCGCGCTGCCCCACGGCGATCCGCGCGGTCTGTGCTTCCTTGAAATTGGCGATCACCCAGGTCTCCGGGGGAACGAGGAACATCAGTTGCGACCCGGCGGTGACATATTGGCCGACGCGGACCCCCACTTCGCTGAGGCGACCCGTTTCGGGCGCGCGGATCGTGGTATTGGCCAGATCGATGCTGGCCAGCCGCAACGCCGCCTGTGCGCCGCTGACACCGGCCTGTTGCCCGCCGCGTCCCACCTCGACGGTGCGGATGTCCTGCCGGGCGATCTCGCGCGCGGCCTGCGCCTGTCGCACCTGCGCCTGCGCCTGTCGCAGCGCCGCGAGCGTCTGGTCGCGTTCGCGCAACGACACTGATCCGTCGGTGACGAGATCGTTGACGCGCGCCATGTCCGCCTGCGCGCGCATCAGTTGCGCCTGCGCATTGGCGACCGCCGCTTCCTGCGCGCCGAAACTGGCCTGGCGGCTGGCTTGCGACTGGCGAGAGTTGGCCAGCGTCGCCTGTGCATTCTCGACTTGCGCCTGCGCCTGATCGACTCGCTGGCGATAGATGCGCTGATCGATGACGACGAGTGGTTGCCCGGCCGTCACCGTCTCGAAATCGCGTACCAGCACCTGCGTGACATAACCGGATACCTGGGGCGCGATCACCGTGGTGCGCCCCCGGACATAGGCGTTGTCGGTCGATTCATACGGGGTGGTGAACGGCCAGATCCGCCACGCCGCCAGCACCGCCGCGATTCCGGCAATCGCCAGCAGCCCGATCACCAGAGTGGCCCGGCGCGACAGCGTGGGCGGACGCCACCCCGATCCCGCGGGCGGGGGAGCAGCGGCGGCGGCGGGACTGGCCGCGCCGGTATCGCCCGCGCTGGCGGCCTGATCCTCCGCGATCTTCTCCTCGGTCGCGGGAGTGGGGGAAACGGGTGGTCGGGTATCGGTCATGCGGGGCTCATATGGGCAGCGCGCCAGCGACGGCGCAGCAACAGGAACAGCAAGTAGCAGAAGACGAGCGCGGCCAGCACCGCGACCAGCCGAAAGACGTCGTTATAGGCGAGCACGTTGGCCTCGCGCGTGGCGGCTTGCGACAGGAGCGCGCCGCCCTCCGCGATGCGCAAACCGGGATCACCGACGACCCGCGCCACGCCGCCGGCCCCTGCCTGCAACCGCGCCTGCACCTGTGGATCGGTGGGGTCGATCGCCTGCACCAATGCGGCGTTGTTCGCCTTTTCGCGCACCACCTGATAGGTGCCGAGCAGCGCTGATCCGGCAAGCCCGCCAAGCGAATTGAGCATGCCGAACAGCGCGATAAAGCTGATGACGTGTCCGGTCCCCTGTTGCAGCGCGCGCGTCATCCCGAACAGCAGCGACGGCCCGAGGAAGAAGGCGGCGGAGAACGCGATCACGCTTTGCGTCAGATAGAATTGCGGCGCGCGTGTCAGGCTGGTGGAATAGGAATCGGCCCATGCGGCGATCGCGACAAGGCCAATCGCGAGCATCACCGCATGCGTCAGCCGATCGACATTGATGGTCGCCGCGCTGGCGATCACGCCGCTTGCGGTGGACAGGAAGATCAGCAGGAAGAGGGTGATCAACTGATCGTTGTTCTGCCCCAGTACGGTCAGCAGACCGATCGCGCCATACGTCTGTTCCGACAGGATGATGCGCGCCATCACGGTCACCACCGCGAAGCGCAGGATATCCGCGCTGCCCAGCCAGCGGGTATTCAGCAGGGGGTTGCGGCGATGATGCTCGATCCACAGCGCGGCGGCGAACATCGGTATCGCGGCGAGCAGCGCCCAGCCGATCCACGCCGCCTGCGTCCACCAGACGATCCGCCCCAGGCCCAGCACCGCCGCGAACAGCGCGGTCGCGCCCGCGAACAGCACGAACGTGACGAAATCGAGCGGTTCGAACGCCTTTTGCCGGATCGTCGGCGGCAGCCGGAACCGCAGCACCGCCGCGAGGCTGAGCGCCGCCATGCCCAGTTCGAACAGATATAATGTCCGCCACTGGCTCATCGACAGCAGTTCGGGGGAGAACAGCCGCGCCAGCGGGGTGGCGCATTGCGGCACGCCGATGCCGACCACGATCGCGCGTAGCCGCCATGGCGCTGGAAAGGCCTGCATGAAATAATAGAGGGCGAAGGTGCTGAGTGCCGCCCCCGCCATCCCGCTGGCCGCGCGGACCAGGATCGCCGACCAGAAGCCGTGAACGAACAGGTGCGCCAGCGTCAGCATCATGTACAGCGTCAGGAAGATGACCGCATAGGGGCGCAATCCGAACTGCTGCCGGAACTTGATCAGCAGCAGATTGATGCTGACGTTGGTCATCACATAGACTGTCGGCAGCCACGCGATTTCCGCCGGATCGAGCCCCAGCGCCCCGGCGAGCGTGACGGTGTTCGCAGACACCAGCGCATTGCCGAACCCGCCCGTCAATCCAAGTAGCGTCCCGGTCGCGCCATACGCGATTTTCCGGCCGAGCGGGTGGTCGGGCGACCCCGGCGAGCCGGGCATGATTGGCCGTTCATGGGGCGCATAGTCCCATGTTTCCTCTGCGAGGAACGTGCGCACCCGCGCCACTAGCGTCATGAAGGCAGCGTCATGATGCGGAATGCAACGCAGGGGCGTAACGATTTGTTGCCGGGCGGATCACACCCGCTGCGACGAATGTCACGCCGATCCGTTCACTCCACCCAGTCCAGCCCCAGGTCGCGATAGACGCCGCGATCCTCATCCCAGCCCGGCTTCACCTTGACGTGCAGGTACAGGTGCACCGGCCGATCGAGCAGCACCGCCAGTTCCGCCCGCGCGCGCGCGCCGATCTCGCGGATGCGCGTACCGCCCTTGCCGAGCACGATCGCGCGCTGCGATTGGCGTTCGACCAGAATCTGCTGGTGGATCTCCGCCGACCCGTCGGCGCGATCCTCAAACTTCTCGGTCTCGACCACGCTGGCATAGGGCAATTCGGCGTGGAGTTGCAGGTACAATTGCTCGCGGGTCACCTCGGCGGCCAGCGCTCGCTCGCTCGCATCGGAAACCTGATCCTCCGGATAATGCCACGGCCCGGCGGGCATCGCCGCCGCCAGCGCGTCTTTCAGCTCGGGCAGGCCATCGCCGGTCTGGGCCGAGACGAAGAAGGTTTCCGCAAAGGGCAGGATCGCGTTCAGTCGCTCGGCATGCGTCAACAGCTTGCCCTTGTCCGCCAGATCGACCTTGTTGAGCACCAGATAAATCGGCTCGCTGCGTCCCCGCAGCGCCTCGGCGATCTCGGTCACCTTGGGACCAAGCCCGCCCTTGCCGTCGACGACCAGCGCGATCACGTCGGCGCCCTCGGTGCCGCCCCAGGCGGCGGCGACCATCGCCCGATCGAGCCGGCGATGCGGCTCGAAGATGCCCGGCGTATCGACCAGCAGCAATTGCGTCTCGTCACGCAGTGCCACGCCCATCAGCCGCGCGCGCGTGGTTTGCGCCTTGGGGCTGACGATCGCGACCTTCTGTCCCACCAGCGCGTTCACCAGCGTGGACTTGCCCGCGTTCGGCGCGCCGACGATCGCCACCAGCCCGCAATGCGTTGTGGTGCGCTCGCCCCGACCTTCGGTTACTGGCGCCTCACTCACCGGCGAAGGCGTTCTTCAGGCGGGTGAAAAAGCCCTGACTCTGTGGACATTCGTCACCCGTCTCGGTTTCGCGAAATTCCTCCAGCAGCGCGCGCTGTCGCGTGGTGAGCTTGCTGGGGGTTTCCACGTCCACCTGGATCACCAGATCGCCATGGCCGCGCCCCTGCAACACGGGCATGCCGGCGCCGCGTTGCCGCAATTGCTTGCCGGACTGGATGCCGGCGGGGATCTTCACATCGTGGCGTTTGCCGTCGAGCCCGGGGATCGACATCGTGCCACCCAGCGCGGCGGTGGTAAAGCTGATCGGCGCGCGCGCGAACAGCGTCGTACCCTCGCGTTCGAAGATCGCATGCCGCTTGACGTGCAGGAAGATGTACAGGTCGCCCGGCGGCGCCCCGCGTGCGCCGGCCTCGCCCTCGCCCGTCAGGCGAATGCGTGTGCCTTCGTCCACCCCGGGCGGCACGTTCACCGCGAGTGTGCGCGTCTTCTCGATCCGCCCTTCGCCTCGGCAATCGGGGCAAGGATCGGTGATGACCTCGCCCGAACCGTGACAGACCGGGCAGGCACGCTCGACCACGAAAAAGCCCTGCTGCGCGCGCACCTTGCCTGCGCCCTGGCAGTGATGGCAGGTATGCGCGTGGGTTCCCGGCTTCGATCCCGAGCCATGGCAGGTGTCGCACGCCACGGAAATGTCGACGGTGATCTCCGTCTCCTTGCCGTGATAGGCTTCCTCCAGCGAAATCTCCATGTCGTAGCGCAGGTCTGCGCCACGCCGCGCCTGACGTCCGCCGCCGCCGCCGCGCTGGCCGCCCATGAACTCGCCGAAGACGCTCTCGAAAATATCGGAGAAGCCCGAGAAATCCTGGCCACCGCCGCCGAACCCGCCCGCGCCGCCGTTTTTGAACGCGGCATGGCCAAAGCGATCATAGGCGGCCCGCTTCTGCGGGTCCTTCAGGCAGTCATAGGCTTCGTTGACCGCCTTGAACTTCGCCTCTGAATCCTTGCACCCGGCATTCTTGTCCGGGTGATATTTCATCGCCAGCTTGCGATAGGACGATTTGATCGTCGCCGCGTCCGCGGTGCGCTCGCATTCGAGCAGTTCGTAATAATCAACTTCGGTCATGTTACGCCCCTGACGTGCGGCACCAGTCCTTCGAGACGCCCCTTCGACAAAATCAGTAGCTCCTCAGGACAGACGAAACACGATGTCTTCGTGCGTCCCGAGGAGGAACCGAGCGAGGTCGAAGGCCCGCCTCGAAGGGCCATGCGCGCCGCTTACGCCTTGTGGCTGTCGTCGACTTCGGAGAATTCGGCGTCGACGACGTCGTCCTCCTTGGCCGCTTCGCCCTGTGCGGCGCCAGCCTGCGGGCCGGCGTCGGCCTGCTGCTGCTTCTCATAGATCGCCTGGCCCAGCTTCATCGCGACCTGCGCCAGTGCCTGCGCCTTTTCATTCATCTGATCGGGGTCGCCACCCTCGACCGCCGCCTTGGTGGCGTCGATCGCGGACTGGATCTCCGACTTCAGCGCGTCGTCGACCTTGTCGCCATTGTCGGCAAGCTGACGCTCGGTGGTGTGGACCAGCGATTCGGCGTTGTTTTTCGCCTCGGCGCCGGCGCGACGCTTCTTGTCCTCCTCGGCGAACTGCTCGGCATCGCGCACCATCTGGTCGATATCGGCGTCGGACAGACCGCCCGAAGCCTGGATGCGGATCTGCTGCTCCTTGCCGGTGCCCTTGTCCT
>NZ_JBELIE010000125.1:0-9690 GCF_042091075.1 Sphingomonas sp.
ATCGCGAGCTGCGACGCGCGCGACCAGGGCTGCGGCGGCGGCAACCCGGTGTGGCCGGTCGCGCTGCTGATCGTCGGCAGCAACGGCATCATCGCGATCGTCCTGCCCTATGCCGCGGAGAGCTTTCCGTTGCGGGTGCGTGGCCGCGCCACCGGATGGGTCGCGGCCTGCACCAAAAGCGGCGGCCTGTTGGCGCAGGGGCTGACGATCGCCGGGGTGGCGCTGTCGATGGGTGCCGCCGCCGCACTTGTGATGATACCGACCATGATCGCGCTGCTGCTCGTCCTGTGGTTCGGACAGGAGACGCTCGGTCGCGACCTGCGCGAGCTGGACGGCGATCAGGCCGCGACGGCGCGATCCTGATTCAGTCGGCCCGCGCTGATGCTGGCCATCAGCAGTTCGTAATGATCGGCCGAGAAACCTGCCGCGAGGAAACGGCGCAGCTCGGAGCCGGGGACGTTATAGCCATAGTGCCAGCCCAGCACCGCGATCCGGCGCAGCGCCTCCAGCCGTTCGTCCGCGAGCATCGGATTGTGCTGCCGGAATACGACCCGCAACGCGGTGGACAGACGCCCTGGCCGGCGTAACGAGGAAAGGCGGTCGTTGCGCGCAATCGCCACCACCGACCATTCCAGCGCGCTGAGACGCGCGACGGGCGTGGCATCGCTACGCGGCGCGGCGGGTGGTACGTTCGACGTGGACAGACCCTGCTGATCGAAGGCGAGATAGGCCATGGTCGAACTCCCTGATACAATATCGAATGGTATCGCTGGCGCGCCCGTCACCATCCGACGGCCGGTCCGGTACACCACAGGATCATCGGCAACTCGGTCGGTATGAGGAACCGGCACGGCCGCCTTAATTCAATACCGGATGGTATAGAAAGCACTGCGATGCCGGTCAATCACTATTTCTGTACCGATCGGTAATTTTTTCGCGCCCGCTCCGGCGGGGCGGGCATCACCTGCTCGGCCAGGTCGCCAAGCCGATCTCGACCACACCCTCCAGTTGCTCCCGGGTCGCGCCAGCGCCGGCTTGCACGGCCATCCCCTGCAACAAGGCATAGAGATATTGCGCCAGCGTCTGCGGATCGATCGTGTCGGGCAGGTCGCCGTCGCGCTGGGCCTCACGGAAGCGCCCTACCAATGCCTGATGCGACGATTCGCGGCGCTTGATGACATCCGCCTTGATCCCCGAGCCATCAGCGCTGCACGCGGTGGCGCTGATCACCCCCAAGCAACCCTTGGGATCGCACTGGCTGGTCTGCGCGGCGAGTGCGCCACGCAGGAAATGCTCGGCGACCGCGCGCGCGGTGGGCTGGCGCAGCGCCTCGCGGGTGTAGGCCAGCTTCTCGGATTCGTAGAGGTCCAGCGCCTTGTGGAACAATTGCTCCTTGTTGCCGAACGCCGCGTACAGACTGGGCTTGGTAATCCCCATCGCGCTCGTCAAATCGGCCATCGAGGCCCCGTCATACCCCTTGGTCCAGAACACGCCGAGCGCCGCGGCCAGCGCAGACGTCGTGCAGAATTCGCGGGGACGCCCACGCGAGGGAGAGGAGAGAGACGCTTCCATAACGAACGGTATATAATTCATCCGCCCTCGAAGGTCGAGGGGGGCGGCGCGACGGTCCGCTTTCCAGCCGGCATCAACTCTGCTTGAATCCTGCTCATGCCACACCGCCACCCCTTCCCGGAAACCCGCACCGCACCACCCGGCCGTACCGCCTCGCATAAGGGCGATTGCATAGTACCAATAAAGTACCTATCATCGCCCTGCCCAGGAAAGTGATGGATCTGATGACCGACGAGCGCATCAAGGCAGCGGAGCGAACCCTGATGTTTCAGGAGGCGGCGGAGGCCGGCGCCGCCGTCGCGCGCATGCTGACGGCCAATCGCGCCGCGATCACGACGCTGGTACAGCGGCTGCGCGCCACCCCGCCGGCGGTGGTCGTCACCTGCGCGCGCGGATCATCGGATCATGCCGCGACCTATGGCAAATATCTGATCGAAACATCGTGCGGCATCCCGGTCGCCTCCGCCGCGCCGTCGGTGGCGTCGGTCTATGCCGCCCCGCCCCGCGTCGCGGGCCCGCATGCCACTCTATGCATCGCGATCTCGCAGAGCGGGCGCAGCCCTGATCTGCTCGCCACCGTCGCGGCGCAACAGGCGGCGGGGGCGCATGTGGTCGCGCTGGTCAACGATACCGGCTCGCCCCTCGCCGAGGCGGCGGACACGCTGATCGCGCTGGAGGCTGGCCCCGAAAAATCGGTCGCTGCCACCAAATCCTATATCGCCGCGCTCGCCGCACTGGCGGCGCTGACCGCGGCATGGGCGGAAGACGCCGCGCTGCGGACGGCGGTCGATGAATTGCCCGAACAACTGGCCCGCGCCTGGGCACTCGACTGGAGCAGCATGGGCGCGATGCTGGCGGAGGCGCGCAACCTGTTCGTCATCGGGCGCGGACTGGGCCTCGGCATCGCGCAGGAGGCGGCGCTGAAGCTGAAGGAGACCTGCGCGCTCCACGCCGAGGCGTTCAGCGCGGCGGAGGTGCGCCACGGCCCGATGGCGATCGTCGATGTCGGTTTCCCGGTGATCGCGCTGGCCGGGTCCGACGCCGCGGGCGACGACGTGCGCGACGCGGCCGCCACCTTCGCCGGGCGCGGCGCGCATGTCAGTCTGGCGGACGCGAGCCGCGATGGCGCCGGGGATCCCCCGGCGCTGCGCGCGCATCCCGCGATCGAACCGATCCTGATGATCCAGAGCTTTTACCGCATGGCGAATATGCTGTCGGTGACGCGCGGGCTCGATCCCGATGCCCCCCGCCACCTGAGCAAGGTAACGCGAACGCGATGACACGGCACAGCTTCCGCAACGGCCATATCGCCACCCCCGGGCGCGTCCTGCACCAGGCGAGTATCGACGTTGTCGACGGACGGATCGTCGCGATCGACGACACCGCCGATCAGCCCGACGCGGTCGACCTGCACGGTGGCTGGCTGATGCCCGGTTTCATCGACACACAGGTGAACGGCGGCGGCGGCGTGCTGTTCAACGACCATCCGACGGTCGAGGGCATCGCCGCGATCGGCGCAGCGCATCACCAATATGGCACCACTGCCTTTCTACCCACGCGGATCAGCGATACGCCCGACATGATCGCGCGCGCGCTCGACGTCACCGATGCCGCGATCGCCGCCGGCGTGCCGGGCGTGGTCGGCGCACATATCGAGGGGCCGGTGCTGTCGGTCGCGCGCAAGGGGATCCACGACGCGACACGTTTCCGCACGCTCGACGACGAGATGATGGCGCTGCTGACCCGTCCACGCCGTGGGCGGGTGATGGTGACGCTCGCGCCCGAGATGGTGCCGCTCGATCGCATCGCCGCGCTTCATGCCGCCGGCGTGATCGTCAGCCTGGGCCATACCGACGCCGACCAACCGACCGCGACCGCGGCCTTCGCCGCCGGAGCGACGGGCGTGACGCATCTCTATAATGCGATGTCGTCGCTGGGCCATCGTGCTCCGGGGGTCGTCGGCGCCGCGCTGGACGATCAGCGCGTCTGGTGCGGTGTGATCGTCGACGGATTCCACGTCAGCGACGTCGCCTTGCGCAGCGCGATGCGCGCCCGGCCGCTCGACCGTTTCATGCTCGTCACCGACGCGATGCCGTGCGTCGGCGCGGCGCACAAGGACTTCGTCCTTCACGGCGTGCCGATCCATGTGGAGGGCGGTCGCTGCGTCGGCCCCGACGGCACGCTGGCCGGATCCGACCTCGATATGGCGGGCGCGGTACGGCAGTCGGTCGCGCGGCTGGGGCTAAGCCCGGCACAGGCCGGGGCGATGGCCGCGACCAGCCCGGCGGCGTTCCTGGGCCTTTCCGGGGAGCGTGGCACGCTGTCGGTCGGGCGACGCGCCGACTGGGTGCGGCTCGATGCCACACTGCACGCCGTCGCGACCACGATCGGCGGGGAGGCCCTGGCCTAAGCCCAAGGCAGGCCGGCGCACCTCAGATATCCGACAGTTCGGCGACGAAATCATAGGCGTCGCCACGATAATAGGACCGCGTGAATTCGACCGCGCGCCCGTCCTTCAGAAAGGCGCGCCGTTCGATCAACAGGCCGGGTGCGCCCGCGTCCACCCCCAACAGCCGCGCATGCTCCGCACCGAACGGCACCGCGCGCAACCGTTGCAACGCCCGCGCCGGGCGATGCCCGGCCCGCTCCAGCGCAGTGTATAGCGAATCGTCGACCGAGCCGACACCCGGCAAGCAGAAGCCGGCGATGGTCGAGAATTCCAGCGCCATCGGCTGATCGTCCGCCATTCGCAGGCGATGGAAACGAAGCACCGGCGATCCCGGTGACAGTGACAGCGACATCGCTTCCTCAGGATCGACCGTTCCCGCCGAGCGGCTGATCCAGTGGCTCGATGGCGCTCGCCCGCGCGCCATCATGTCTTCTGAAAAGGACGATAATTGCGAGAAGCTCTTCTCCACACGTCCGGCAACGAACGTCCCGGCGCCGCGCCGCCGCGTCAGCAGGCCTTCCTCGACCAGCCCACCGATCGCCTTGCGCACCGTGATGCGCGACACGTCATATTCGAGCGCCAGATCGCGCTCCGCCGGAATCGCGTCGCCCCGCGCCAGCACGCCGTCGCCGATCGCGTTGCGGATCAACTGCTGCAATTGCAGGTACAGCGGCGACGGATTGCCTTCACGAAACCGTCCGACCTCGTCAGAAAACGCCATCCTGCTCCTCGTACCCTCGTTTCGCCCGGATCGCCCCACTTTGTCCGCGCGGCGATAGGAACGGCAACGCTACCCGCCAAGCGATGTCACGACCAGCGGAAGCGTCGGGATGGCGCCACGACCGCAGTGGGTCAGCCCTCGTCGACCGCTGCCTGATCGATCGGCACGATCCGGTCGGCGAGCCGCTCCGCCTCGGCGCGATCATGGGTTACCATCAGGATCGGGACGAGGCGCGCGTCACGGACCCGCTCGATCGCGCGCATCGCTTCCTCGCGCCGCGCCGGATCGAGCGAGGACAGCGGCTCGTCCAGCAACAGGAAACGCGGTGCGCTGAGCAGCGCCCGCCCGATCGCGACCCGCCGCGCCTCTCCCCCGGACAGTGTGCGCGGCCATCGATCGAGCAGGTGAGCGATGTCGAGCGTGGCCGCGACCTCGGCCAGCCGTTGGTCGTCGCGCGCGCCATACAGCAAATTGGCACGCACCCGGCGATGCGGAAACAGCCGTGCCTCCTGAAAGACATAACCGACCGCGCGTTGCGGCACCGGCAGGTCGACCCCCGCGCTGCGATCGAACAAGGTGCGCCCGAGGACGCGAATATGGCCGTGGTCGGGGCGGATCAGCCCAGCGATCATGTCCAGGATGGTCGTCTTGCCCGCCCCCGACGGCCCGACCAGAACCGTCAGCGCCGCGTCGGTGCGCAGCGCGGCGGACACTATGCGCCCGCCACGCTGTACGCTGACCGACAGGTCAAAGGACATGCACGCCCCGTCCGGCGCGCCGTACCAGCGCCTCCGATACGATCAGCGCGATCAGCGACAGCGCAACCGACACCGCCGCAAGGCGCCACACCTCCGCCTCGCCGCCCGGCCGCTGAAGCGCGGCATAGATCGCCAGCGGCAGCGTCTGCGTTTCACCCGGTACGTTCGAGACGAAAGTGATCGTCGCGCCGAATTCGCCGATCGACCGGGCGAAACCGAGCACCGCTCCCGCCGCGACGCCGGGCGCGGCGAGCGGCAGCGTGATCGTCGCGAACACCCGCCATCGCCCCGCTCCCAGCGTGCTAGCGGCCTGCTCCAGCCGCCGATCGACCGCCTCGATCGACAGCCGGATGGCGCGCACCATCAACGGCAAGGCCATCACGCCCGCCGCGATCGCCGCGCCGGTCCAGCGGAACAGCACGCTGCCGCCGAACCAGCGCTCCAGCGGCGCGCCCAACACCCCGGCGGGCGCGAAGGCGAGCAGCAATATCCAGCCGGTCACCACCGGCGGCACCACCAGCGGCAGGTGGACGATTCCGTCGAGCAGCACCTTGCCCGGAAAGCGCCCCCGCGCGAGCAACCATGCCAGCGCGAACGCGATCGGCAGCGTCACCAGCGTAGCGACGCCGCCGATCAGCAGCGTCAGCCGGACGATCCCGATCAGCCCGTCACTCAAGGGCGCACGAAGCCGTGTCGCAACAGGATCGCGCGCCCCGCGGACGACAACAGGAAGCGACGGAACGCCTCCGCCTCGGGCGATACCCCGCGTGACAGACGCGCGATGGGATAGACGATCGGCGGATGGCTGCGCGGCGGGAAATATCCGGCGATGCGCACCCCCGTCGCGCCTTCCACGTCGGTGGCGTAGACCACCCCGTACGGAGCGGCGCCGCGCTCGACCAGGGCCAGTGCGGCGCGGACATTCTCCGCCCGCACGACACGCGGCGCGACCGCATCCCATGCCCCCAGGCGACGCAGCGCCGCCTCACCGTATTTGCCGGCGGGCACCGCCGCCGGGTCCGCCATGGCAAGCGGCGCTCGGCCGAGGAGGCGCGCGAGCGCGATCCCGCGCATCGCTCCCAGATTCGGCGTACCGGCCCGCCCGACGATCACCAGCCGGTTGCGCACCAGCACCGCGCGCGTGCCGCGCACGATCAACGCCTGCCGCGCCACCGCGTCCATCCAGTCATTGTCGGCCGAGATGAACAGATCGGCGCGCCCGCCCGCCATCACCTGCCGCGCGAGCGCGGAGGACGCGGCGTAGGACAGGACCGGCCGGGCATGCCCCTGCCGCGCCCAGGCGGTGGCGGCCTCGTCGAGCGCCCCCTGCATGCTCGCGGCGGCAAGGACCAGCGGCCCGCGCGACTGCGCCTGGGCCTGGGCCTGGGTGGGAAGAGCGATCAACAGGGCGAGGAGGAGCAGGGCGCGATGCAGCATCAACGGCCTCATCGCACCGTATCCCTCCGGATACAATGGATCCGTTAACCTCCCGCGCTGTTGCACGGCGCGTCGCCCCGCCATTCTGCACCGCAAGGGGGGAAGGATCAGCCGAAAACGAGCCGCCCTAGCTTTCGTCGCCCATCCGCAGGGCGGCGATGAATGCTTCCTGCGGGATGCTGACCGAGCCGTATTCGCGCATCTTCGCCTTACCCTTTTTCTGCTTTTCAAGCAGCTTGCGCTTTCGGGTGGCGTCACCGCCATAGCATTTCGCGGTCACGTCCTTGCGCATCGCGCTGATCGTTTCGCGCGCGATCACCTTGCCGCCGATCGCCGCCTGGATCGGGATCTTGAACAGATGCCTGGGAATCAGTTCCTTCAGCCGCTCGCACATGCCGCGTCCGCGCGCCTCGGCGGTGCCGCGGTGTACGATCATCGACAAGGCGTCGACCGGCTCCTCGTTGACGAGGATGCTCATCTTGACGAGATCACCCTCGCGATAGCCGATCTGGTGATAGTCGAAGCTGGCATAGCCCTTCGACAGCGACTTCAGCCGGTCGTAGAAATCGAAGACCACTTCATTGAGCGGCAGTTCATAGGTCGCCTGCGCCCGCCCACCGACATAGGTCAGGTTCTTCTGGATGCCACGCCGGTCCTGACATAATTTCAGGATGCTGCCGAGATATTCGTCGGGGACGTAGATCGTCGCTTCGATCCATGGCTCCGCGATCGACTCGATCTTGTTGGGATCGGGCATGTCGGCGGGGTTGTGCAGATCGATCTGCCCGCCGCCATGGGTCAGTTCGATCTGATACACCACCGACGGCGCGGTAGTGATCAGGTCAAGGTCATATTCGCGCGTCAGACGTTCCTGGATGATCTCCAGATGCAGCAGCCCGAGGAAGCCGCAGCGAAAGCCGAAGCCCAGCGCCGCGCTCGTCTCCATCTCGAAACTGAACGAGGCGTCGTTCAGCCGCAGCTTGCTGATCGATTCGCGCAGCTTCTCGAAATCGGCGGCGTCGACCGGGAACAGGCCGCAGAACACCACCGGCTGCACTTCCTTGAAGCCCGGCAGCGCCTGTTCGGTCGGTCGCTTGGCATCGGTCAGCGTGTCGCCGACGCGCGCCTGTGCGACATCCTTGATCTGCGCGGTGATGAAGCCGATTTCGCCGGGGCCGAGATCGGTCAGCTGCTCGATCTTCGGGCGGAAGCAGCCGACCCGATCGATCAGGTGGGTGGTTCCCGCCTGCATGAACTTGATCTGCTGCCCCTTGCGCAGCGTCCCCTCCATCACGCGGACGAGGATCACGACGCCGAGATACGGGTCATACCAGCTATCCACCAGCATCGCCTTCAGCGGCGCGTCGGCATCCCCCTTGGGCGCCGGGATCTTCCGGACGATCGCCTCCAGGATGTCGGCAATGCCGATCCCCGACTTGGCGCTGGCGAGCACCGCCTCGGACGCATCGATGCCGATCACGTCCTCAATCTCCGCCTTCACCTTTTCCGGTTCGGCGGCGGGCAGGTCGATCTTGTTGATAACGGGCACAATCTCATGATCATGCTCGATCGACTGATAGACATTGGCCAGCGTCTGCGCCTCGACGCCCTGCGCGGCATCGACCACCAGCAGCGCCCCCTCGCACGCGGCGAGGCTGCGGCTCACCTCATAGGCGAAATCCACGTGCCCCGGCGTGTCCATCAGGTTCAGCGTATAGGTTTCGCCATCGCCAGCCTTGTACGCCAGCCGCACCGTCTGCGCCTTGATGGTGATGCCGCGCTCTTTCTCGATCTCCATGTTATCGAGCACTTGCTCGCTCATCTCACGATCGGACAGGCCGCCGGTCGCCTGGATCAGCCGGTCGGCCAGCGTCGACTTGCCATGGTCGATATGCGCGATGATGGAGAAGTTGCGGATCTTGTCGAGCGGGGTCGTCATGGTCTTCGCGCGCCTAGCGCAGCATGGCGGCCAGTGCTAGGGGGGCCACCTGTCATAAACCGGCCGGTCGCCGGCGCAGGGGGCGCTTCGGGGACGGCCGAGCAGAGGGGAATGTCATGACGAACATGGCCTTGTCGGCGGTCGCTGCCCTTTCCGTACTCCTCGCCGCGTCGCCCGTCGATGCGCAGAAGCTGGCCCGGCCATCGGCGGGACAGCGCCTGCAGGAGCAGACCGCGAACGACGTGCCGCACTGCACCCGAAAGCTGGGCACGCTGTCGATCATCGACGGCGACGATTCCTCTTACTGGACAGCCTGGTCGCTCGCGCCGCCGTCGAAGCTGCTGAAGGTGTTGGTGGCGCGTTCGGGCTGTTTCAACCTGATCGACCGCGGCAGCGGCCTCAGCGCGGCGGAGCGCGAGCGCGCCATCGGCGGAAACCTTGGTTTGCAACGCGGCGCGAACGTCGGCCAGGGCCAGATCAAAGCGGCCGATTACGTGCTGGTGGCCGAAGTGCAGGGCGCCAACAGCAACGTCAGCGGCAACGCCGTGGGGGGCGGTATCGGCGGCTTGCTGGGCGGTCGCGTCGGCGGCCTGCTGGGGGGGCTGAAAACGAAGAAGATGGAGGCGAATACCGTTCTGTCGCTGACCAACGTCCGCACGACCGAGACGATCGCGACCGAAGACGGCTATGCCGCGAAGAACAATGTCTCCCTGGGCGGCGGGGGCTTCTTCGCGGTCGGCGGCGCCGTCGGCGGCGGCTATGACAATACCGATATCGGGCGCATCGTCACGCTGTCGTTCATCCAGGCCTATAC
>NZ_JBELIE010000126.1:0-9625 GCF_042091075.1 Sphingomonas sp.
CCCGCCCGATTTCGCGCACGACCTGAACGCGCATCTGGGCAGCGCCTTTTCGCTGGAACCGATCCTGACGCAGAGCGCCTATTTCCGCGTCCATAATCGCGACGACGCGATCCCCAATCTGTACTTCACCGGCGCGGGAACGCATCCGGGCGCGGGAATACCGGGGGTCGTCGGCAGTGCGAAGGCAACCGCGGCGCTGATGCTGGCGGGGCGGTAGGATCGCGCGCCGCGTGGAACCGCCCCATATCCGCGCGCCGCACCCGCAGGCGACAGCGGCGCTGGCGCTGTCCGGCGCCACGCCGCTATAGCGCCAGCGTCAGTCACGGGGCGCGGCGATGCACTTCACTCACACCTTTTCGCTGCCCGATTATCTCGACACCCTCGTCAGCTATACCGCCGCGGTGCTGCTGGGCGCGCTGATCGGGGCGGAGCGGCAATATCGGCAGCGTACGGCGGGGTTGCGTACCAACGCGCTGGTCGCGCTGGGCGCGGCGGCCTTCGTCGATCTGGCGCAGCGGCTGGCGGGGGATGCGGAGGCGATCCGGGTCATCGCCTATGTCGTCTCGGGCATCGGTTTCCTGGGCGCGGGCGTCATCATGAAGGAGGGGATGAACGTCCGCGGGCTCAACACCGCGGCGACGCTGTGGTGCTCGGCGGCGGTCGGCGCGGCGGCAGGCACCGATATGGTGGCGGAGGCGGCGACACTGGCCGTGTTCGTCATTGCGGGCAACACGCTGCTGCGCCCGGTGGTCAATGCGATCAACCGCATTCCGCTGGTCGGCGGCGCGCTGGAGGCGACCTATACCGTGACGATCAGCACCGATCCGCAACGGGCGCCCATGGTGCGCGACCTGTTGATCGACCACCTCGAATTGATGCGCTACCCTGTGGCGGAAACCGAAATGGTGGAACGGTCGCCCGACCATGTCGATATCGTCGCCACCCTGGTCAGCACCGCCGCGGTGGACAGCGATCTGGATGGGATCGTCGCGCATCTGGCCGGCCGACACGGAATCGAGCATGCCACCTGGGGGCTGCGAACGCACGATTGAGCGCCGGATCGAGCGTCCGGTCGAGCGTCCGATTGATCGGGGCGCGGGGATCGCCTAGCGACGGCGGCCATGAAACGGCTCGCGATCTATTGCGGCTCCGCCACCCCGGCGGACCCCTTCTACATCGATCTGGCGCGCGAGGTCGGCGATACGCTCGCCCGGGGCGGGATCGGCGTCGTCTATGGCGGCGGGCGGCTGGGGCTGATGGGCGCGGTCGCGGATGCCGCGCTGGCCGCCGGCGGCGAGGTGATCGGCGTGATCCCGCAGGCATTGGTCGATGCCGAGGTCGCACATCGCGGCCTGACCGAATTGCACGTCGTTCCCGGCATGCACCAACGCAAACAGGCGTTCACCAACCTGTCGGACGGCTTCGTCACCCTGCCCGGCGGCACCGGGACGATGGATGAATTGTGGGAAGCACTCAGCTGGGCGCAGCTCGGCTATCATGACGATCCGGTCGGGCTGCTCAACGCGCGCGGCTATTACGATCATCTCGTCGCCTTCTGGCGGCAGATGGCGCACACTGGCTTCCTGCGCGCGCAGCATCGCGACCTGCTGATCGTCGGCGATACGCTGGACACGCTGCTCACCGCGATGGGGCGCCACCAGCCGGCGCAGCCGATCGTGCGGATGGCGACGTCCGATCTGTGAGCACGGCGCGGTGACGACGAACCGGGCCGCGATCGTGGAAGCGGCGCGACGATCGATCGCATTGGGCTCCAAAAGCTTCGCCGCCGCCTCCACGCTGTTCGACCCCGTCACGCGCGAACGGGCCTGGCTGCTCTATGCCTGGTGCCGGCGCTGCGACGATCTGGTCGACGGGCAGGATCATGGCCATGCCCGTGTCGTGGTGGACGACGCGCGCGAGCGCGTGGCGATGGTACGCGCGATGAGCATGGCCGCTCTGGCGGGGGAGCCGACCGGAGACCCCGCGTTCGACGCGCTCGCGCTGGTCGCGGCGGAAACCCGGCTGCCGCACCGCTATGTCGATGATCTGATCGACGGCTTCCAGCTCGATGCCGACGATTGGGCACCGCGCAGCGAGGACGATCTGTATCGCTATTGCTACCATGTCGCCGGTGCGGTCGGCTGCATGATGGCGATCGTGATGGGGGTGCCCCCCGAGGATGAGGCGACGCTCGATCGGGCCTGCGACCTGGGGCTGGCGTTCCAGCTCGCCAATATCGCGCGCGATATCGAGGAGGATGCGCGCGTAGGGCGCTGCTACCTGCCGCGTGACTGGCTGGGCGACGTGAACGTGCCCGCCGATGCGGTGATGGCGCCGCATCATCGCGACGCGCTGGTGATGCTGGCGCGTCGACTGACCGACCGCGCCGAGCGACACGAGGCCAGCGCGCGGATTGGTACGAAGGCGCTGTCGTGGCGGTCGGCGTGGGCGGTGTTGGCGGCGGCGGGCATCTATGGCGATATCGCGCGTGCGGTGGCGCGGCGCGGCACCCGTGCCTGGGATCGGCGGGTGACGACCGGCAAGGCGGCCAAGCTGGCGTGGATCGCGCGCGCCGCGTGGCAGGCATCGCGGCGTGCCGCGCTGCCGGACTTGCCGCGCGATCCGGTGCTGTGGACACGGTGGCGATAGGCGGCGACGGACCGCCGATTGCCTATCCGTCCTCGTCGATCCCCCAGTTCAGCCCGCGCGAAATCGCGGGATCGGCGACTGCTGTCAGCAGATAGGCGACCAACTGCTTTGACCGCTGCCACCAGCCGGTATCGCGGCGATAGGCGTCGAAGGTCACCTCGTTCGACCGGGCGATCTCGCCCTCGACATAGCCACGCACATGATCGGCGAATGTACGATCCTCGATCCGCAGCATCAGTTCGAGGTTGATGAACAGGCTGCGCATGTCGAAATTGGCGCTGCCCACCCACACCGCGTCATCGACGACATATAATTTGGTGTGCAGCTTGGTGGCGGCATATTCGAAGATGCGCACCCCGCGCCGCAACAGCCCGGCATAGGAAAAGCGCGCCGCCGCGATCGTGACGTTATTGTCCGATATCGCGGCGGTGACGATGCGGACGGCGGCGCGGCGGCGGCCCGCCTTTTCGATCCGCCGCAACAGCGCGGGGCTGGGCGTGAAATAGCCAGCGATCATGTCGATCCGCGAGGCGACCGCCATATCGTCCCGGATCGCACGCGCCCATGGCGACAGCCGCCGCGTCGGCCCGCCGATCGTCCAGCGCAACCGCCCCTCAACCTCGCTCCATTGCGCCAGCGCCTTGTTGAGCCGGCGGATCTTGCCGCCGCGATGACGGATGCCGTCCTCCAGCGCGTCAAAATAGCCCGCGATCCGCGCCGCCGCCGCGCCCTCCACCAGCACCCCCAGGTCCCGCCATGCCTGTTCGGCGGGGGTGCCGAAATAATCATCCTCCACGTTGAATCCGCCGATGATGATGCGGGCGCCCGTCGCCTCCGCATCGGCCAGCGCCAGCTTCTGGTGATTGCGCAACAGGTAGCGCCGCCCGAAGCGGGGCGAGAAGCGGCACACCGACGCCCCCGCCGCCTCGACCGGGGCAAAGAAATCGTCGTCGGCGTCGCTGCCGAAACCGTCGACGATCAGCGCCACGCGCACCCCGCGCCGCGCCGCGGCTGCCAAGGCGGCATTGACCCGCCGGCCCGATTCGTCGTCGGCATAGATATAATAAAGGACGCGCAGGCTGTGCTGCGCACCGTCGATCAACGCCAGCAGCGCGTCGAGCCGGCGCGGCCCGGTGTCGAGCAGCGTCAGCCGGTTGCCATCGACCGTAAAGGCGGGTTGGGGCGGCGCATCCTCGATCACCGGCACGGGATGGCGGAGCGCACCGATCGCCGCAAGCGCGCGCTTTCCTTGACGGATGACGGGGGATCGACTAGATGCGCATCCTTCCCTTAGCCTACCGACAAGAGGATACGCGATGGCGCGCGTCACCGTCGAGGATTGCGTCGACAAGATTCCCAACCGTTTCGATCTCGTCCTGCTCGCCGCGCAACGCGCACGGCAGGTGTCGGGCGGTGCCGAGCTGACGATCGATCGTGATCGCGACAAGAACCCGGTCGTCGCGCTGCGCGAGATCGCCGAGGAAACTGTCCGCCCGCGCGATTTGCAGGAATCGGTCGTGCAGAGCCTGCAGCGGGTCCAGATCGACGACGAGGAAGAGGCTGACGAAATCGGCAGCCTCGCCGCCTCGGCCGAAGCGCTGCGCCTCACCGCGGTCGCGCCGCCGCGTAACCAGAATTTGGGCGCGGATTACGACGGCTGATCGCCGCGCAATCCGTTCGCGTTGAAAGGCCGGCGATCCCCACGAGGGACGCCGGCTTTTTCATGACGGGCACCGATCGTGCCACCGGCGCAGGTACGGCGCGGAGCGATCTTCCTCCGCGATAAGATGAGGCTTTTCAGGCGCCCTGTGGGTGAACCAGCGCCACCGTCAGCTGGATGACCTTTGCCCCGCCCGGTGCGATGGCGAACACGCCCGGCTTGTCGCGATAGTCGCCCTCATAGCCTTCGGGATCGGCGATGCCGTGCCACGGCTCGACACAGACGAACGCAGCGCCAGGCTTCGTCCACACACCCAGCATCGGCGTATCGGGAAAGGCGATGTCCAGTTGCGGGGCGCCGTCCACCCCGTATCGCACCGCGGAGGAGTGGACCGGCGCCCAGACCAGGGCGTCGTGCGCGAACAGCGCGTCGGCGAGATGCAGCACCCGCCCGTCGAGCGGCGAATCGACCTCGCGCGGGGCGATCGTCCCGTCGGCGGCGATCTCCTTCAACCGCCCCGGCTCGTCGGCGTCGAACAGGATGCGGTGATCGCCCCGCTCGCGGCCATAGGGCAGCGGCCAGGCGAAGGCGGGGTGGAACCCGAAGCTGGCGGGCAGCGGCGTGGCGGCGGGATTGGTGATCGTCACCGTCACCGACAGCGTCGCGCCCGCGATCGCGAAGGCCACCTCCAGCCGGAAAGCGAAGGGATAGCTGGCGCGGGTTTCCTCATCGTCGTGCAGCGCGAACACCGCGCGCGTTCCGGTCGCTTCCACCACCTCGAAGCGGCGGCGTCGGGCAAAGCCGTGCTGCTTCATCGGATAGGGGGTGCCGTCGATGCGGATCGTGTCGCGATACGGCCGCCCCACCACCGGAAACAGCAGCGGCGCGCGCCCGGTCCAGAAACGGGGATCCGCGTCGGTCATCAATTCGCGGCCGTCGCCATCGCGCAGTGACGACAGTTCCGCCCCCAGCGGGTTGATCGCTGCGGACAATTGCGCGGTGCCGATGCGGATCCAGTCGTTATCCACGCAATGTCGCTCCCTGTTTCGCGGCGGCGGCGACCACGCGGTCGCCGATCGCTTTCAGATCGGCCTCGGTGAAGCTCTTGTCGCCGGGTTGCAGCACCAGTTCGACCGCGACGGACTTGTGCCCCTCCGGCACGCCTGCGCCGGTGAAGACGTCGAACACGCGCGCCCGCACGATCGCCGCCTTGTCCGCCCCCTTCACCGCGCGGGTCAGTGCCTCCGCGCTCACCTCCTGCGGCACCAGGAACGCGAAGTCGCGGCGTACCGGCTGCAACGCGGGCGGGGCATAAGCAGGGCGCATGAAGCCGCCGCCATCCTTCGCGCCGCGCTTCGCCGGGATCGCATCGAGGTACAGTTCCACCGCGGCGACCGGCACCGACAGGTCGAACACCTTCAGCACCGCCGGATGGACCGCGCCAAAGGCCGCCAGCACCGTTTTCGGCCCCAGCCGCAGCGTGCCCGACCGGCCCGGATGGAAGGCACCCCCCGCCTCCCCCATCACTTGCAGATTGTCGACCGGGGCGCCCGCCGCCGACAGCAGCGCCAGCGCCTCCGCCTTGGCATCGAAGGCGTCGAACGGCGCAGCCCTGCCCTCGCGCCAGCCGCGCGACCGGCGATCGCCGGCCAGCACGACGCCCAGTGTCGCGCGCTCACGCGGGATGTCGCCGTCATCGAGATAGCGGCGCCCCAGTTCGAACAGCCGGACGCTGTCGGCCCCCTGGCGCAGGTTGCGCTCCGCCGCCGCCAGCACGCCGATCAGCAGCGACGGGCGCATCACCTTCAGCTCCTCGCTGATGGGATTGGCGACCCGCCATGCGCCCCCGCCGAACACCCCGGCGTGCTTCTCGCTGACAAAGCTCCACGTCACCGCCTCGTCCAGCCCACGCGCCGCCGCGGCGCGGCGGACGCGGCGTTCGAGGCGCTGTTCCGCGGTGGCGGTGGGGCGCGCGACGCCGGCGGGGCGCGACAAGGCGGCGGGCGGCACCTTGTCGATGCCTTCGATGCGGATCACCTCCTCGACCAAATCGGCGGGGCCGTCGATATCGCGACGCCACGACGGCGGCGTCACGTGCCAATCGTCGCCGACGATGAAGCCGAGCGATTCGAGGATCGCGCGCTGCCGCGCCGGCGCGATCGCCAGCCCGCCGAGCGTTTCGGCGAGCGCCGGATCATAGGCGTACTGGCGCGTGCCAGCGGGCGGGGTGCCGTCACGGGTGACGCCGGTCGCGGTGCCGCCGCACAGATCGAGCACCAGCCGGGTCGCGATCGCAAGGCCATCGTCGAGAAATGCCGGATCCACCCCGCGCTCGAACCGCTGGCGCGCGTCGCTGGTCAGTTGCAGCGCCTGCCCGGTGCGCGCGATCGTATCGGGATCGAAGAAGGCGCATTCGATCACCACCTCGGTGGTGGCATCGGACACGCCCGATTCCTCGCCGCCCATCACCCCGCCGATATCGTGCACCCGCACGTCGTCCGCGATCACCGTCATCGTCGCGTCGAGCGTATAGGTCTTGCCGTTGAGCGCCAGCACCTGCTCGCCGGCCACCGCCTTGCGCGCGACGAGGCCGCCCGACAGTTTCGCCGCGTCATAGACGTGCAGCGGGCGACCGAGATCGATCGCGACATAATTGGTGATATCGACGAGCGCGCTGATCGGCTTCTGCCCGATCGCACGCAGCCGCTTCGCCATCCATTCCGGCGCGGCGCCGTTGCGCACGCCGTGCACCCCCTGCGCGAAGAAGGCGGGGCAACCGACGGGGTCGTCGGTGCGCACCGCGGGGCCCGGCCCCTCGCCCGCGACCGGCGCGACCGTCAGCGGCCGAAGCGTCCCCAGCCCCGCCGCCGCCAGATCGCGCGCGATCCCGCGCACGCCCATGCAATCCTGGCGGTTGGGGGTGATCGACACGTCGATGACCGGATCGGCGAGGCCGGCATAGTCAGCGAAGGCGACACCGACCGGCGCATCCGCCGGCAGCTCGATGATGCCGTCATGATCGTCGCCCAGCTCCAGCTCGCGCGTCGAGCACATCATGCCGTTGGATTCGACCCCGCGAATCGCCGCGACCTTCAGCACCATGCCGTTGGCGGGCACCGCCGCCCCCGGCTGCCCGAACACGCCGACCAGCCCGGCGCGCGCATTGGGCGCGCCGCAGACGACCTGCAACGCGCCGTCCCCGGCATCCACCGTCAGCACCTGCAGCTTGTCCGCCTGCGGATGCCGCTCGGCGGTCAGCACGCGCGCGACCGTGAAGCCGGACAGCCGGGCGGCGGGATCCTCGACCCCCTCCACCTCCAGCCCGATGCGCGTCAGCGCCGCCACGATCGCGTCGAGCGGCGCGTCGGTGTCGAGATGGTCGCGGAGCCAGGAAAGCGTGAATTTCATCGTATGATCCCGTCACCCCTGCGCAGGCAGGGGCCTTTATCTCTAGCGCGTGGCACACCGGCCAGCCATGCGCCCCTGGCTTCGCAGGGGCACGGCGCGTGATTAGCCCGGCGTGCCGACCCCGCCCGACAGCGTCGGCACGTCGAGCGCGGCGAAGCCATAATGCTTCAGCCAGCGCACGTCCGCCTCGAACACCGGGCGCAAATCGTCGATGCCGTATTTCAGCATCGCCAGCCGGTCGATCCCGCAGCCGAAGGCGAAACCCTGCCACTCGTCCGGATCGAGCCCGCAAGCGGCGATCACACGGGGATGGACCATGCCGCTGCCCAGCACCTCCATCCAGCCTTCCGCCCCGCCGATGACGCGCTTGCCCTTGTCCACCGAAAAGCCGACATCGACCTCCGCCGACGGCTCGGTGAACGGAAAATAGCTCGGACGCAGCCGCAGCACGACATCGTCGCGCTCGAAAAAGGCCTTCAGGAAGGTTTCCAGCGTCCATTTCAGATGGCCGAGGGTGATACCCTTGTCGATCACCAGCCCTTCGACCTGGTGGAACATCGGCGTGTGCGTCGCGTCCCAGTCGGAACGATAGACGCGCCCCGGCGCGATGATGCGGATCGGCGCACCCGCGCCGTGATGGCGTTTCGCGACCTCCACCATCGTGCGGATCTGCACCGGCGAGGTATGGGTGCGCAGCACCATCGGCGCGCTGCCCTCCTGCGCCCCGGCGCGCGGCGCGATATAGAAAGTGTCCTGCATCGCACGCGCGGGGTGCGTTTCAGGAATGTTGAGCGCGCCGAAATTGTGCCAGTCGTCCTCGATCTCCGGCCCGGTGGCGACCGCGAAGCCCAGATCGGCGAAAATCTCCGCCAGTTCGTCCATCACCTGGCTGACGGGATGCACCGTCCCCGCGATCGGCACATCGACCGGCAGCGTCATGTCGAGCGCCTCGCCGGCCAGCTGCGCGTCGAGCGCGATCTGCTCCAGCAGCGCCTTGCGCGCCGCGATCGCCTGCGTCACCGCCTCGCGCAGGCCGTGGATCGCGGGGCCGTTCGCCTGCCGCTCTTCGGGAGACATGGCGCCCATCGTCTTCAGCAGCTGCGTCACGCGGCCCTGCTTGCCGAGCGCCTCGACCCGCACCGCCTCCAGCGCGTCGAGCCCCGCCGCGGCCTCGATCGCGGTCAGCAGATGGGTCTTCAGCTCTTCGGGTTCGGTCATGCGTGTCTTCCGTCCTGTCCCGCCCGGAGGGCGCGCGGGGTTACGCCGTAGCGGCTGGGGAAGCCTTGGATCAATCCTCCCCTTCGTCACCGCCGTTCGGCGGGGCGGGAATGGGCGGGGGGATGACACGAAAAGAACAGGGGCGCCGGTGTTGCCACCGACGCCCCTGATTCGTGCGACTCGCGACCCGGCGCCTCAGGCGGCCTGGGGCAGTGCCGCCTTCGCCTGCGCGATGATCGCGGTAAAGGCTTCGCCTTCGTTCATCGCGATGTCGGCCAGCACCTTGCGGTCCAGCTCGACACCGGCCAGCTTCAGCCCGTGCATGAACTGGCTGTAGGTCAGCCCCTCCGCGCGGACACCGGCGTTGATGCGCTGGATCCACAGCCCGCGGAAGGTGCGCTTCTTAACCTTGCGGTCGCGATAGGCATATTGGCCGGCCTTCTCGACCGCCTGACGGGCGACGCGGATCGTATTCTTACGACGGCCGCGATAGCCCTTCGCCTGTTCCAGAATGTTCTTGTGCTTGGCGCGGGTGGTAACGCCCCGCTTGACGCGTGCCATATCCTATTCCTCCTCGACGCTCAGTTCAGGCCGTACGGCGCCCAGGCCTTCACCGTCGCGGTGTCGGCCTTCGACAGCACCGTGGTGCCGCGATTCTGGCGGATGTACTTGCCGTTGTGGCTGATGAGG
>NZ_JBELIE010000127.1:0-9593 GCF_042091075.1 Sphingomonas sp.
CGGAAGAGTTCCGGACGGCGTTCGACATGATCGTCGCCGCGCCCGACGCGCTGGCGCCGATGGTGACGGGCGAGGTGACCATCGCGAATGTGAACGATGCCTTCGCCAGCCTGACGGCGGGCGGCGAACAGATCAAGATGATGGTTCGCCCCACCTGACGGGAGCGCGACAGACCAAGGAGAGCGACATGCGTGAGGCTTTGCAATTCTATATCGACGGCCGCTGGGTCGCGCCCCGGAAATCGCGGGTGATTGACGTCATCGACCCCGCCGATGCCGGCATCGCGGGGCGCGTCGCGCTAGGCGACGCCAGCGACGTCGACGACGCGGTCATGGCGGCACGACGGGCGTTCGACGGCTTCTCGCGCAGCAGCGTGCGCGAGCGTGCCGAGCTGCTCGACGCGATCATCGCCGTTTACACGAAGCGCAGCGGCGACCTTGCCGGGGCGGTGACCGCGGAGATGGGCGCCCCCATGTGGCTGGCGAGCGGCGCACAGGTGCCGATCGGCATCGCGCACTTCCAGGTCGCGCGTCAGCTGCTTGACGATTACGACTTCACCGAGGTGCGGGGGGCGACGCTGCTGGCGAAGGAGCCGGTCGGCGTCTGCGGCTTCATCACGCCGTGGAACTGGCCGCTCAACCAGATCGCGTGCAAGGTCGCGCCCGCGCTCGCGGTCGGCTGTACGATGGTGTTAAAGCCATCCGAGGTTGCGCCCTTCACCGGGCATATCTTTGCGGAGATCATGGCGGAGGCGGGGGTGCCCGCTGGCGTGTTCAATCTCGTCCATGGCGACGGACCGGGAGTCGGGGCGGCTCTGTCGTCACACCCGCAGGTCGACATGGTGTCGTTCACCGGATCGACCCGCGCGGGTGTGGAGGTGGCGCGCGCCGCCGCGCCCACCGTCAAGCGCGTGCATCAGGAACTGGGCGGCAAATCCGCCAATATCGTGCTGCCGTCCGCGGATCTGCGCGCCGCGGTCGCTGGCGGAGTGGACGCCATGATGGTCAACTCCGGCCAGTCGTGCAACGCGCCCTCGCGCATGCTGCTGCCCGCGGCGAGGATGGACGAGGCCAAGACCATCGCCGCCGAGGCCGCGGCGGCCAACACCGTCGGCACGCCCGCCAGCAATGCCAGGCTGGGTCCGGTCGTCAGCGAGCTGCAATGGGGCAAGATCCAGCGACTGATCCAGGCCGGCATCGACGAGGGCGCCACGCTGGTCGCGGGCGGCACCGGTCGGCCTGATGGCCTGGACGACGGCTATTACGTCAAGCCGACGGTCTTCGCGGACGTCACCAACGACATGACGATCGCGCGCGAGGAGATCTTCGGTCCGGTGCTGACGATGCTCGCCTATGATGACGTCGAACAGGCGATCGCCGTCGCGAACGACACTGATTACGGGCTCGCCGCCTATGTCCAGGGCGATCTGCAGGAGGCGCGCGACGTCGCGTCGCGCCTGCGCGCGGGGCAGGTCTATCTCAACTATCCCGAGCTGGACATGACCGCGCCCTTCGGCGGCTACAAGCAGTCGGGGAACGGGCGCGAATGGGGCGCGCATGCCTTCGGGGAGTTCCTGGAGGTGAAGGCTGTGCTGGGCTACGCCCCCGCGGGCCAGTAAGACATGGCCGCGACGCTGATCGACCTGCTTGCGTCTACCGTCGCGGCCGACCCCGATGCCGCTGCGATCCTCTATCGCGAGGAACGCCTGACCTTCGCCGATCTCGACCGACAAAGCGCAGGCTTTGCCGGCGCGCTGCGCGCCGCCGGTATCGCAACCGGCGAGCGGATGTTCCTGTGCCTTCAGAACGTGCCGGAGTTCGTCGTCGCGCTGCTGGGCGCGGCGCGCGCCGGCGTGGTCACGGTGCCGCTGAACCCGATGTATACCACTGCGGAGATCGAGAAGCTCGCCGCCGATTGCACGCCGCGCGCGATCGTCTGCGATGTCGGGCACGCGGAGGGTGCACTGCCCGGCTTGTGCCGCTTCACGGTGGGGGAGGGCGGCAGCTTCGCCACCGGCGGCCCCATCGGTGCGGACACGCCGGCCGATCCGCTGATGCTCGTCTATACTTCCGGTACGACCGGTAAGCCCAAGGGCGCGGTGATCGAGCATCGCCATCTGCTGGCCGGCGCGGCCTTCTACCGCGAGGCCGCCGCGCTGCGCCCGGGCGTACCGATCCTGGGCGCCGCACCGCTGTTCCACGTCACCGGGATCAGCGGGCATATCGGCGCGGCGCTGGCGGCGCGCGCGCCGCTCATCCTGTGTCACCGCTTCCAGCCCGATGTAGTGCTGGATGCGATCGAGCGGCATCGCCCCGTCTTCACGGTCGCCGCGATCACCGCGCTGTCGGCGTTGATCGATGCGCCGGCCTTCACCCCCGAACGCGCCGCGAGCCTCACCACCATCTTTTCCGGCGGCGCGCCGGTTGCGCCGGCGATGCGCGCGCGGGTCAAAGCCGCGACCGGCGTGACGCTGCGCAACGTCTATGGCCTGACCGAAACGGTGGCGCCGGTCGCCGCCTGTCCGATCGAGCCGCCGGCACCGGTCGATGCCAAGACCGGCGCGCTCTCGGTCGGCAAGGCGGTGTCAGGGGTGCGGCTGCGCGTCGTCGATGACGAGGGGCGCGACTGCGCGATCGGGGAGCCGGGCGAGATCGTGGTCAGCGGCCCCAGCGTCGTCGCCGGCTATTGGCGCGCACCCGAGGCGTCGGCGGAATCGATGCGGGCCGATGGCTTTCGTACCGGCGATATTGGGATACTGGATCCGGACGGCTGGTTGTTCCTGGTCGACCGCAAGAAGGACATGATCGTCGCCTCCGGTTTCAAGGTGTGGCCGCGTGAGGTGGAGGACGTGCTCTACACCCATCCCGCCGTGCGCGAGGCGGCCGTCGTCGGCGTTCCCGATGCGTATCGCGGCGAGACAGTAAAGGCAGTGGTAAGCCTGCGTGGTGGCGCCACGCTATCCGAACAGGAACTCATCGCCTTCTGTCGCGAGCGACTGGCCGCGTACAAGGCGCCGCGGATCGTCCAGATCATCGACGCGCTGCCGACGACCGCCACGGGCAAGATCCTCCGCCGCAGCGTGCGCGACTGACGCTGATTACGGGTTTCCGTCCATCGCCGCAGCGCCGGCACCCGCTTAGTCATCGATGATGGAGCCGGATTATCGGTCATTCTCGGGAGGGGAAGGATGAAGTCGCATTATCTCGTGGGCGTCGCGCTGGCACTCGTGCTGTCCGCCACCATGTCGGCGCAGGCTCAGACTGCGACGGGGGCGACCGCGACGGATGCGACGGACGCGACCGCACAGGCGGAGCCCGAACCCGCGCCGCCGTCGTCTGGCGATATCATCGTCACCGCGCAGCGCCGCTCGGAGTCGCTGCAGAAGGTGCCGATCGCGATCTCTGCCATCTCGCAGGACGATCTCGCCAAGCGCGGCATCATCAACACCGCGCAACTGACCGGCACCGTTCCGTCGTTGCAGGTCAACAGCCCCTATGGCGAAGCGCAGCCGAACTTCACGATCCGTGGCATCGGTGTCGCCAACGAACATAATCCCAACCAGGCATCGCCGGTCGGCGTCTATTTTGACGACGCCTATATCGCGGCGCGTGCCGAGCACGGGCTGCAATTATATGATCTGGAGCGGATCGAGGTGCTGCGTGGGCCGCAGGGGACGCTATATGGCCGCAATACCACTGGCGGCACGATCAACTTCATTTCGCGGCGGCCCGATCTGTCGGGATCGACGGGCAATATCCAGGCCGGCTACGCCAATTTCAACACCTTCACCGCGCAGGGTGCGGCGGAAGCCACGCTGAAGGAAGGCGTGGCGGGGCTGCGCGTGTCGTTCAACTATGCGCACGGCAACGGCTACATCAACAATCGTGCCGCCAACGAGCCCGATATGAACTCCACCGACATGCTGGGGGCTCGCGCGATCCTGCGCGTGAAGCCGACCGATCGGCTGGAAATATTGTTGAAGGGCACCTATGGCCGTTCGAACCCGAGGCAGGCAGCGGTCTTCAACCTCGGCACCGGTCCGAACGGGTTCAATCCGGTGTTGGGAACCAGTCGCGCCGAAAAGGGGCTGGGTTTCTTCGAGGCGGACAGTCAGCGCGTCGGGCGCAGCTTCGTCGAGGCATATGGATCCGAGCTGATCGTCAAATACGACCTGACCGACGATATTCAGCTGACGTCGCTGACGTCCTATGACCATCTGAAGCAGGCCTTCACGCAGGAAGGCGCCGGGCTGCAATCGCCGGTGTTCCGCCAGCCGCTCGATACGCTGTACGGCAACGTCTTCGACATGTTCAATCAGGAGCTGCGCGTTGCCTATTCGAACGACCGCACCAACGTGCAGGCGGGCGTCTATTACGGTTACGACAAGGACGCATCGGACAGCTATTACTGGCTGCTCGACGGCGCCGCGATGGTGCGTCAGAAATACGATCAGATCCGTCGCTCCTACGCCGCCTTTGCACAGGGCGATCAGAAGTTCGGCGACCATGTCTCGATTACGCTGGGCCTGCGCTACACCTTGGACAGGGGGCGCTATCAGAATTACGCATCCTATGCGGTGCCGCAAAGCCTGTACACCGGCACGCGCGACATCAGCAGCTTCCCACCGGCGCAGGGCACTTATTTCCTGGGCGGCTATGATGCCACGACCGGACAATTCGTCTCCGGCCCGACGCTAAAGCTGGACAGCAACGCGGTCACCGGGCGCGCGGCACTCAACTACACGTTCGACACCGGACAGATCGTCTATGCCAGCTACAGCCGTGGCTATCGCGCCGCCGCCTTTTGCGGGCAGTGCTTCTTCGGCCCGATCAACACGACCAGGCCGGAGCAGGTCGACGCCTATGAGATCGGCGCGAAGGGTCGGACGCTGGACGATATGCTGTCGCTCTCGGTCGCCGGGTTCTGGATGAATTACAGCAACCAGCAGATCAACGAACAGATTGGCGCGCAGACGATCCTGCGCAATGTCGACAAGAGCCGCATCCGCGGCGTCGAGATCGAGGGCACGCTGACGCCGGCTACCGACCTGCGGATCCAGATGTCGGCTTCGTTCCTCGATGCGAGATACCAGGCGCTGCAGTTGAGCGCGGGCGACCTGACCGGACGGCGATTGCCCTATGCGCCGCGCTTTTCCGCCACCGGATCGCTCGACTGGACGCTGGCAAGGCTGGGCGCTGCGAAAGTCGTCTTCACCCCGTCGTTCGTGCATACCGGGCTGGTCTATTTCACTCCATACAATCGGGTGGCCGGCAACGGAAATCTGCGGCAGGACGCGAATACGAAGGTCAACCTGCAACTGGCCTATGAGACGCCCAGCTACACCGTGCGCGGCTGGGTGACGAACCTGACCAATGAGAAGACGTTCGCCGACGGCCTCGATCTGCGTGCTTCGTTCGGCTACGATTATTTGGTCCAGGCGCCGCCGCGCACCTATGGCGCGACCGTGGCCTATCGCTTCTGAGGGCGGGGTAACAACCTGCTGACCGACGGCTCTTCGCGTTGCGTCGGGGGCCGGATCTGGCCCTTGCCGCATGTCCATTGCAGACGACACGGCGCCGTACCATGGTCTGTACGGCGTCGCACAGCGTGCGCCTGGCGACCGGGCCTCAGCCCGGCCACCCCATGTCCTTCCGTCCGCGAGGGCTGGCGGTCAGCCCCGCTCGGATCGACGTCACCGACGAACGTCTCCTTGGAACCAGATGGCGTGGTCAGCCGGTCAACAATACCGGCCGACCAAATTCTCCAGCCGCTCCTGCTGACCCGATCGCGGCTTGGGGTCGAGCGCGCGATCGACGGCCAGATCGGCGAGGGTCGCGAGGTCGCCATTGGCGATCGCCGTGGCAAGCTCGCCGTTCCAGCCGGCGTACCTTTCGTTGCGCGTCTGATCCAGACGGCCATCCTCGATGATCGCGGCGGCGTTGAGCAGGCCCTTCGCGACCACGTCCATACCGCCGACATGGCCGTGGAACAGGTCGATCGGATCGATCGACTGGCGACGGACCTTGGCGTCGAAATTGAACCCGCCCGTGATGAAGCCGCCGGCACGGATGATCTCCAGCATTGCCAGCGTCATGCCTTCGGCGGAATTGGGGAATTGATCGGTATCCCAGCCGTTCTGCGGATCGCCGCGATTGGCATCGATCGAGCCGAAGATACCAAGCGCCGACGCGGTCGCGATCTCATGCTCGAAGCTGTGGCCCGACAAGGTCGCGTGGTTCGCCTCGATATTGACCCGCACTTCCTTCTCAAGCCCGTAGCGCTGGAGGAAACCGTATACGGTGGCGGTGTCGAAATCGTATTGATGCTTGGTCGGTTCCATCGGTTTCGGCTCGATCAGGATCGTGCCTTCGAACCCGATCTTGTGCTTGTGTTCGACCACGAGGCTGAGGAAACGACCGAGATTGTCCAGCTCGCGACGCAGATCGGTGTTGAGCAACGTCTCATAGCCTTCGCGGCCGCCCCACAACACGTAGTTCGCGCCGCCCAGCCGCTGGGTCGCCTCCAGGGCCTCGCGTACCTGCATCGCGGAGAACAGGAATACCTCGGGATCGGGGTTGGTCGCTGCGCCCGCGGCGAAGCGCGGGTGGCTGAACAGGTTGGCGGTGCCCCACAGCAATCGACGGCCGGACGAGGCCTGAAGCCGCTCGAGATGCTCGACGGCCTCCGCAAAGGAACGACGATGGTCGGCGATATTGTCGGCATCCGCCATCACGTCCACATCGTGGAAGCAATAGAAGGGGACGTCGAGCTTGGTGAAGAACTCGAACGCCACCTCGCGCTTCATGGCCGCTGCGGCGGCATCGTTGGCACCACGCTGCCATGGGCGATCGAAGGTGGGGCCACCGAATACGTCGCTGCCGGGCCAGCAGAAGCCGTGCCAGAAACAGGCGGCGAAGCGCAGATGGTCCTCCATCCGCTTGCCCAGCACCATCCTGTCCTTGTCGTAGAAACGATAGGCGAGCTCGCTGTCGCTGTCTGGCCCCTCGTAGCGGATCGTGGACACGTCGGAAAAGAAGTCGGCCATCAGGCAGTCCTTGTACTGAGAGCGGGATAGGCTTCGCGAAACGCGGCTCGCTTGGGGGCGAGCTGTTCGGCAAGCAGGGGATCAGCGGCGATGATCTGGCGAACCGGCGGCGGGACGCAGACGGCGGCGGGTTCGCCGCCGTCGACGGCAAGCTGGGCGAGCCGCGCCGCGCCGAGCGCGGGACCGACCTCACCGCCTTCGAGATAGGCCAGTTCGACGCCCAGCGCGGCGGCGAGAATTCGTCCCCAATAGGCCGAGCGGGCACCGCCGCCGATCACCGCGAGGCGGCTGAGGCGGGTGCCGGCGTCGCCCAGCGCGTCGAGTCCGTCGGCCAGCGCGAAAGCGACGCCTTCCAGCACCGCCTGCGCGAGCCGGCCGGGATCGGTGTCGTGATCGAGATTCAAAAAGGCGCCACGCACGTCCGCGTCGTTGTGCGGGGTCCGCTCGCCGGACAGATAGGGAAGAAACAGCTCGGCGCCCTTGGCAGGCCCGGTCGCTTCGGCGCGGGCGAACAGCTCGGCCACGCTGGCGGTGCCGGTCAATCGCGCCACCCAGTCGACACACGATGCCGCAGACAGGTGAACCGACATTTGGTGCCATAGGTTCGGCAACGCATGACAGAAGGCGTGCACGGCGCGATCCGGATTGGGCCGGAACGCGCGCGTGGCGACGAAGATCACACCCGAGGTGCCGAGCGAGAGCAGCGCGTCGCCGTCCGCGACCACGCCGATCCCGATGGCGCCCGCGGCATTGTCGCCGCCGCCCGCCGCCACCGGCACCTGATCCATGCCCCACAGGTCGGCGACCTCGCGCAGCAGCACGCCGGTCGGTTCCGATCCCTCATGGAGGCGCGGCATCTGTCCGCGGTGAAGCCCGCAGGCGTCGAGCAGGACGTCGCTCCAGTCGCGGCGCGCCACGTCGAGCCACAGCGTGCCGGCACTGTCGGACAGGTCGGATGCCTTGTCCCCGGTCATCATCAGGCGCACGTAGTCCTTGGGCAGCAATACCGTTGCGATGCGCGCGAACAGCTCCGGTTCATTGTCACGGACCCAGGCGAGCTTGGGGGCGGTGAAACCGGGCATGGCGATGTTACCGGTGATCGTCCGCAGCGCGGGCACCGCCTGTTCCAATTTGGCACATTGCGCCGCGCTGCGACCGTCGTTCCACAGGATCGCGGGGCGCAATGGCGCGTCCGCCGCGTCGAGCAGCGTCGCACCGTGCATCTGTCCGGCCAGCCCGACGCCGCGCACCGATCGACGCACCGCGGGATCGATCGCACGTACCGCCGCGGATGTCGCTGCCCACCAGGCGGCGGGCTCCTGCTCAGACCATAGCCGGTGGGGACGCTGGACGGAGAGCGCGGCGGTCCCCTGATCCACCACGACGCCCATCGGGTCGATGACGACTGCTTTCACGCCCGACGTGCCGATGTCGATGCCCAGGAACATTGCGTTCAGGCGGGCTGCCGACGGAAAGACGGATGGGGCGCGCCGCGCGCGCCTGGTGGCGTTGACATACTTCCTCCCCAGTCGGCTCTGTGGCGCTGTAGATTAGCGCTATCATAGAGCGTGAAGCGAAGGTGGCAAGAGCCTTGGCGGGATCGACGCTGCCGGGTACGCTCAGTGCCATGACGCAAAGAACATCCCGTCGCGCAGGCGCGGCACCGACGATCAGCGACGTCGCGCGGCGCGCCGGCGTATCGTCGATGACCGTGTCGCGCGTCATCAACGGCGAATCCAATGTCCGCCCCGCCACGCGGGAAGCAGTGAACGAGGCCATCAATGCCTTGCGCTACGCGCCCAATCCGGCCGCGCGCAGTCTGGCGGGGGCATCCAACACCCGCATCGGACTACTCTACAGCAATCCCAGCGCGAGTTTCCTCAGCGAATTGCTGATCGGCAGCCTCGACCAAGCCTCGCGGCTCGATGTGCAGGTGGTGATCGAGCGATGCGAAACGGACGAGCATGAGCTGGCGGCGGTGCGCCACCTGATCAGCGGCGGCATCCAGGGGGTCATCCTGCCGCCGCCGCTGTGCGAAGCGCAACCCGTGCTCGACCTGCTGGCGGAGGCGGGTGTTCCGGCGGTGATGGTGGCTACCGCGTGCCCCGCCGACGACGCGCTGGCGATCCGCATCGACGATCGCGAGGCGGCGTTGACCATGGTTCGCCACATCGTCTCGCTCGATCATCGTCGGATCGGCTTCATTTCGGGCGCCGCCACCCTGTCCGCGAGCCGCCGCCGGCAGGAGGGATATGCCGCGGCGCTGGCGGAAGCGGGGCTGCCGCTGGACGAGGACCTGATCGCCTCAGGGCTCTACACCTATCGCTCGGGCCTCGATGCGGCGGAGGAGCTTCTGGACCGGCCCGACCCGCCCACCGCCATCTTCGCCTCCAACGACGACATGGCCGCCGCCACGGTCGCGGCGGCGCACCGGCGCGGGCTCGACGTGCCGGGCGACCTCACGGTCTGCGGGTTCGACGACACCACGCTGGCAACCACCGTCTGGCCCGAATTGACGACGATCCGCCAGCCCATCGCCGCCATGGCG
>NZ_JBELIE010000128.1:0-9512 GCF_042091075.1 Sphingomonas sp.
GTGATCTCGCCGCGCGAGCGGGCATGATCGACGATCGCGGTGAGATGACCGATGATCCGCACCCGGATGCGTGCATTCTCGCGCGCATGGACGCTGGTGGTCCGGTTGAAGATCTGCCCCAGGATGATGCGATAGAGGGTGATGTCGTTCGCATAGGCGACATAGAAGGGCGAGAAATACGCCACCATATTGTCGGCAAGTGAGGCGTCGGCATCGAACGTCGCCGCCGCCACGTCCATGTGCTGCGGAATGAGCTGGTTGAACAGCATGACGATCAGGTCGCGCTTGTCGTCGGCGTACAGCGCGACGGTGCCGAGCGCGACGTCGGCGCGGCGCGCAATCTCGCGCAGCGTCGTCCCGTCGTAGCCATGTTCGGCGAACAAGGTGCAGGTCGCCTCGGAGATGCGGCGCAGCTTCGCCACACGGTGGCGGTCGCGCAGGCCCAGCTCTTCGTGGTCGGCGCGGGCGCACAGGTCGTAGATGTCGTCGGCGGCCCGACGGTCTGGCTCCTTCTGCATCGATAGTCCTGGGCTGCAAGCGTGATAGGTCGCGTGCAGGGTAGGGGGGCGGTCTGCCACGGTCAAATCGACGACGGACCCGCCGCTTGTGGGGCGACGGCGGCGCTCAGCCCGCGACGAAAATCTGCTGCGGCGTCTTCAACATGCGCTCCATGCCGTTCGCGGTGAAATGAAAGCTCATGTTGTTGGGGAAGCCCCAGGCGGTGGGGGCGTGCACGGTGGGGTGGATCGAGATCACCATGCCGTGCTCGATCGGCAGCGTCTCGCCCAATGGGCTGAACGCCGGCCGCTCGACCAGGTCGAGCGCCTGCGAATGGCCCAGCAGCCGCGTCTCGCCGGGATAGCCATAGTCCGCCATCATCGCGTCGTTGAGCGCGAGCAATTCGGACGGCAGCATGCCGGGGCGCACCGCCTCGACCAGCCGGTCCTGAATTTCGCAGACGCGGTCGAACGCGGTCTGCAGCGCCGGATCGGGCTCGCCCAGGCAGATCGTCGGCATCGCCTCGCTGTAATAGCCACTTGCCATCGAGCATTCGATCAGCATGACGAAGGTGTCGCCGGGTTCCATCCGACGGTCGAGCGGACCGGCGTAGCGACAGATCTCGCCGCGCGGTGCGGAGCCGCCCATCATCGTCTGCGCCGCGCTGCCGCTGGCGGTGAACAGGCGGCGCACCTCCTCCACCACGTCGCGCGCGGTGATCCCGGCGCGCACCGCGCGGCGCGCGATCTCGACGCCTTCGTCGTGCATCGCCGCCGCCTCGCGGATCAGCGCCATCTCCTCGTCGCTCTTGATCGCCTTGATCGGCGCGATCGCATCGGTCATGTCGATGAACTCGGCGTCGGGAAAGGCGTCGCGCAGGATGGTATAGGTGGCGACCGGGATGAACCCGGTGCCGACCAGGCCGATGCGGCGCACCGGCTTCGCCTTCATCTCCGCCACCAGCAGTGGCGCATGGCTGTTCGCCATCATGTTGAGCTGCGAACAGCTCGCGACGTGGCGCACGCCATAGCTGTCATGCGGGCGATGATGGACCTCGTCGCCGTGACTGGCGAGGATCACCGGCCCCTCCATGCCGATCGCCACCAGCGGCCCGCCGAGCCCGGTGCGGTCGGTCAGCCAGCGATAATAGCCCCATGGGTGCCCGCTCGTCGCGATCAGCCAGTCGACGTCGCGCGTCGCCATCGCCGCGCGGACCGCCGCCCAGCGCCGGTCCAGTTCCGCATGTGAAATCATCCCTGTCCTTCCATCGCGGCAAGGCGCGCGCGCCAGCGCGGCGCGACCTCCGGGTTCTTGCAATAAGGCGGCAGGTCGCCGCGCAGCATTGCCTCGACATTGTCGATCAGCGCCGGGACGAACGCCTCCCAGCATTCGACCGTATGGCCGACGCAATGCGGGGTCGGGATCACGTTCGCCATATTGCGCAGCGGGCTGTCCGCCGGCAGCGGCTCGATCTCGAACGTGTCGAGCGCCGCGCCCGCGATCCGCCCGTCGCGCAGGACGTCGGTCAGCGCGGCCTCGTCGACGATCGCGCCGCGCGCGGTGTTCACCAGATAGGCGGTCGGCTTCATCATCGCGATCAGCCGCGCATCGATCAGGTGGTGCGTTTCGGGCGTCAGTCCGGTCAGCACGGTCACGATGTCGCTGTCGCGCATCAGCGTGTCGAGCGCGACCTGCCCGACATGCGCGGGAAGGTCTTCGGCGCGGGCGCGGGGTGAATAAGTGACGACGCGCGCGCCGAACGCATCGAGGCGGTGGGCGATCTCACGCGCGATCCGCCCGAAGCCGATCAGGCCGACGGTGCGGCCCTCGATCTGATGACCGTGGTGCCCGCTCCGCCGCCACAGGCCGTCGCGCATGCGGGCGACGTTCGTCTGCACGTCGTAGAGGAGCATCAGCATCAGCATGACGGTCGCCTCCGCCATGCCGACGACGTTCTCGCGTACCGCGCCGTGGCCGATGATGATGCCAAGGTCGGCGGCGGCGTCGAGGTCGATCGATTCCACCCCGATCACCGGCGAGCATACGCCGCGCAGCCGTGGCGCTGCCGCCATCACCGCGCGGGTGCAGGCGTGGCGCGGCGTGAAGATCGCGGCATCGACATCGGCGAAGATCGCCAGTTCGGCATTCGCATAGCTCTTGCGCTGCCCCGGCGTGTCGATCGCGCCGCGCACGATCTGGTGCCCGCGCGCCTCCAGACCGGCGATTACCTCATCGAGAAGCGGGGCAAGGCCGGTGTCACGGCAGACGAAGATACGAGCGGTCATCGGAAGGGGGCGATCCGGAAAAAGCGGGTGGCGGGCCGCGATATTATCGCGACCCGTGAGGTAGAAGAAGCGGGTGCGGCTCAGGTGTTTGCGGCGTGACCGACCTTGTGGACCTCGCTCCGGTCGCCATAATCGTCAGACCGTTCGCGCGCCCACTCGGGCGCTTCGACGTTGACGGTGCCCAGTTTCGCGGGGACGGAAATCTCCAGCAATTCCATGTCGTCGGACGAGCACAGCTCCTGATGCACCGTTCCGCCGGGGATGGTGATCGAGTCGCCCGGGGACAGCGTGACGACACCGGCGTCGCCGAACTCCATCTTCACCCAGCCCTTGATCATGTGCAGGAACTGCACGTCGGCGGTGTGATAATGCCAGCCGGTCGGGCGGCTGGTGCCCTCGCTGATGTGCATCACCTCGGCGCGCATGTCGCCACGGGTTGCGGCTTCCAGGCCCAGGTCGCGATATTTGATCTCGGCGCGGCGACCGGGATTGAACGTCGGGTTGGCGGCTTCGCGATGCTCGACGCTCATGTCGCCGGGGTTCACCTTGCGAGGCGTGATCTCCATGTCTTCTCTCCTTTTCGCGTTTCAGACGGTGGCGGCCTGCCGGCCGCGCGCCGAGCCGGCGAGCCCCCGGAGGTTCTCCTCGGCATGGGGGCCGGCGATCTGCATCTCGAACGTGTCGTCGATCACGGCATAGTCCATGTAGCCAAGGCGGCAGATCGGGCGGATGCGCTTCACGTCGATCCGTCCCTCGGGGGTGAGCGCGTCATCGGCGATGTGGATGCCGACGACCTTGCCGATCACCACCGTCATGATGTTGCGCACGCTGTTCCCGGGCAGGGTGATCGCCTGATGCACCACGCATTCGAGGTGCACCGGCGAGCGCGCGACACGCGGTGGCGCGACGAGGCGCGAGGGCAGCATCTCGAGCCCGGCGAGCGCGGCTTCGTCCACTTCGGGATCCACCGCCGCCGCCGTCAGGTTCACTTCCTCGCGCAGGTCCCAGGTCGCCATGTTGCAGACGAATTCGCCGCGCTCGATCGCATTGATCGTGCTGTCCTTGCGCCCGGTGCGCCGGATGTCGCCGCCGCCGGAAAACATCACATAGGCGGGATCGTAGCCGATGTTGTTGAACTGGCTGAACGGGGCGAGATTGACGCCGCCCCGCTCGTCGAGCGTGGTGATCCAGCCGATCGGGCGCGGGATGACGGTCGATTTGAACGGGTTGAACGGCAGGCCGTGATCATTCTTGTCCGTTTCGTAAAACATGACTCTTGCGGCCTCTCCGTGCGGCATCGCTCTCGGCGCGATGATAATGAACATATACCAGAAATAAAACACGTCGCAATAGAATTGCCGGCGCGATGGTGGCTTACGCGGCCCCGATCGCGGTGCGCGCGTGGGCGGCGACCTCGGACCATGTGCCCAGCCACACGTCGTCGCTCTCCTGCGAGATACGGATGATCTCGTCATACACCCACACGCCCGCGGGCCGGCCGAAGACGTGCGCATGGACGATCGCGTCCAGTTTCAGCGTCTCGCCCTCGCGCCGGCGCATCGCGGCGATCGTGTCCTCGAACACGCGCAGCATCTGATGTGGCGCGTGGCCGGAGCGGACGTGCATCGGCAGGTCGTTGACCTCGACGCTGGTCGGAATCTCGATCAGCCCGCGTTCACCCAGCGCCACATGATAGGGCAGGTCATCGTCGAGCAGGTCGCTGTGCCAGTCGAAGCTAGCTTCGGCGAGCAGCCGTTCGGTGGCGAGGCTCGGGGTGAAACGCGGGCTGGCCCAGCCGCGCGCGGTGACGCCGGTTGCCGCCGCGATCGCGGCGACGGTATCGGCGATGTTGCGCCGCTCGGCCGCTTCATCGAGGCTGGCGGGGACGATGTTCTGCGCCATCGAATGCGCGGCGATATCGTGCCCGGCGTCGGCGGCGCGCTTCAGCAGCGCGGGGAAGCGTTGCGCCATCACGCCATTGATGAAGATCGTCGCCTTGGCGCCGCGCCGTTGGAGCACGTCGAGAATGCGCGCCATGCCGCGTCGCCCGCCATATTCGGCCCAGTGCAGCGCGTTGGTGTCCACCGCGCCGGCGGGCAGCGGATTGCCCATCGGGCCGAGCCCCGGCCACGCACCGTCGGCCCAGCCTTCGAGACAGACGCCCAGCAGCACGCCCAGACGCTTGCCGCCCGGCCAGGTGAAGCCGGCGGGCATCGCCGTTTCCCGCCGTTCCTCGATCAACTGCTTGCGCGTATAGGACATCGCTGGCGTCGCTCCCTCAACCGCCCGATCATCGTCGGTTGGCGGGGGGTAGCAGCCGTGTGGAGGCGGGCAGAAATCAGCGTTCGTTATGCCGCACGATCATGCCGCCGTCGCACCGCCCGCCTTATCCTTCGACATAAGGGAAGATAATGAGGTGATGGCCGGGCCAGGCGCTAGTGGTTCGGCACGAAGAGCAGCGGAGGGCGAGAGGATGCGCGACGAGAGCGACGAGGGGGCATGCGCGCGGCTGGTCGTCGCGCTGATGTGCTCGATCGACCGTCGCCGCGTCGCCGACATTCCCGCGCTGTTCGCCGAGGACGGCTATTTCCGTACCCGCACCGGCGAGGACATTCGCGGGCGCGAGGCACTGGCCGCGATGTTCGCCGGCTTCGATCCCGCAAAGCGCATCCGGCACGTGCTGTCGCCCTCCCACGTGTGGTTGACGGGTGAAGACAGCGCCGAGGGCCTGACCGACTATATGGTGTATGAAGGCGCGCCGGGCGCCGAAGCCGGCGCCGGTCCGATGGCGTCGCCGGGACCGACGGCGCTCAACGAGATCCACAGCCGCTTCGTGCGGGTGGAGGGCCGCTGGCACATCGCCGCGCACCAGGTTTCGCCGGTGTTCCGCTTTGCGCGTTGAGGCGTCTCATCGCGGCAGGTCCGCATCGATATCGATAACAGGAAGGGGAGGGCGCGCATGTTGAACCGTCTGTGTCTGTCGCTGGAGGATGCCGAGGTGATCGCCGATGCGGTGGTCGCTGCGGCGGAGGCGCGCGGCGAAGCGGTATGTGTCGCGGTGACCGACGCGACGACCTTCGTGCAATGCCACCTGCGCATGGACGGCGCGCCGCTCTTCGCGGTGGAAAGCTCGCTTGCCAAGTCGGCATCCGCATCCGAGGGGCTGGGCGTCCCCACATCCTTCTTCGAGCGTGAGGTGCTGGCCGGGGGGCTGTCCGCGCTGCGGCTGCCGCTGGTGCCGATCGAGGGGGGGGAGCCGGTGGTGGTCGACGGGCGCTGCGTCGGTGCGGTCGGCGTCGCGGGGGCCGCGCTGGAGGTGGATACCGAGCTGGCGCAGGCGGGGGTCGCCGCGTTCCTCGCGGGGCGCCCGGCGGTGCCCGGCACATCGGCGGGAGCGGCATGATGCTGCGCCGAGATACGCTGTCGCTCGCCGATGCCCGCGCGATCGCGCATCATGTGGTGGAGGGCGCGCGCGCGCGTCGCTTCGCGGTGTGCGTGGCGGTCACCGATACGACCACCTTTGCGCAATGCCACCTGCGCATGGACGGCGCGCCGCTTTTCGCGGCCCAGGGCGCGCTGGAGAAATCCGCGTCCGCCTCGGAGGGCGGGAAGCCCACGACATATTATGATGCGATGCTGAAGGCGGGGCGGACCTCTGTGTTGCGGCTGCCGCATACGGTCGGGCCGGGCGGCGTGCCGATCATCGTCGGCGGCAGCTGCGTCGGCGCGGTCGGCGTGTCGGGTGCGCCACCGCATATCGATATCGAACTGGCGGAGGCGGCGGTCGCCGCCTTCGTATCGCGACACTCCGACAAGTGAGGACCAAGGCGATGACCACGCAGACCGCGCCGATGGCGGCAAGCTCCACGCTGAAGATCAGCGAGATCATCCTCAAGACCCCGCGCTACGATGCGATGCAGGCATGGTATCGCGACATATTGGGGATCGATCCGTTCTTCGAACAGCTGCCGCGCGACAAGGCACCGGCCCCCGGCGGGGGTGACGCCGCGAAGCCGGGACCCAGCCTGTTGCGGGTGTGCTTCTTCCGGCTGTCGACCGAATTTCCCTATACGCAGACGCTGGGCGTTTTCGAGGACGGCGCGCTCTCGCCCGATGCAGAGGGGGCGTTGCCCGGGCTCCACCACATGCAGCTGATGGTCGCAGACCAGTCGGAGCTGGCCCGCAAGTATGAGGCGTGGCGCGATCTGGGCAAGCTGCCGACGCGCACTGCGGATCATGGCCCGATCACCAGCTTCTATTACAGCGATCCCGACGGCAACACGGTGGAGATCACCGCCGAGAACTTCTCCACCTTCGACGAGATGACCGCGTTCATGGCATCCGACACGTTCAAGGCGAACCCCTCGGGTCACCCGATTGATCCCGAGGCGTTCGTCGCGCAATGGCGGGTCGCCGCGCCCGCCGCCTGAGCCGCGCCGCGACCGCGCCACCCCGGCGCGCTATGGACGGCTATGACGCATAGCGATACGCTGGCTGCCCGCCATCGGTCGGCGGGTGCCAGCGAGGTCCGTCGTGCTCGTCAACGTCTTCCGCTCGATCCAGATGTTCATCGCGGCTTATGAGGAACGCTCCTTCACCGGCGCCGCGCTGCGCGAGAATGCGACCCAGCCGGGCGTGTCACAGCATGTCGCGAGCCTGGAGGAGCATCTCGGCGTCAAGCTGTTCCGGCGCGGGCGTCATGACGTGCAGCCGACGGAGGCGGCGACCGTCTTCTACCGCTATTGCCACGATGCGCTGCACGCGCTCGATACCGCACGCGAGGCCGTCCAGGCGCTGCGTGAGACGATCGATGACGACATCACGATCGGGCTGACCCAGACGCTGACCGAGCTTGCCTTCCCGCACGCCTTCCGCAAGCTTTCCGCGCAATATCCCGCGATCCGCATGTCGATCGTCGAGTTCGCCGGGCCGATGGTGTATCAGCGGGTGCAATCGGGCCATCTCGATCTGGCGATCGCCCCCGCATCGACGCGGCTGACCGGTCTCACCTACACGCATTTCGCGACCATCCCGGAAGTGCTGGTGTGCGCGGAGGGCGCGCCCGCGACGCCGATCGCCCCGCGCGACATCGACGCGGCGAAGATGATCCTGCCGCCGCACACCTTCTCGCGCCGTATCCATATCGAGGAATATCTCGGCACCCACGGCGTGACCTGCGACCAGGTGATCGAGATGAACTCGCTTGCCAGCCTGTCGCTGGTGCGTCGCGACGGGTGGAACGTCATCCTGCCGCTGACGATGATGTGGTCGCCCGACGACGAGCCACGGGCGGGGCTGACGATTCGACCGCTGGCCGATCCGCCGCTGGCGCTCGACTGGGTGGTGGTCGAATCGAGCAAGAAGGTTCGCTCGCGCGCCGCCGATTTGCTGGTCGAGGCGTTGAAGGAGCGGGTCGACGAGGTGCTCGAATGCTGGGCGGCGACGCCCGCCGTTGCCGCGTAAGGCATCATGCCGGCGCATAAGAAACGCTGATTTCTGCCCCGGCTGCCGGGCTCCTAAGCCATCGTCCAACGATGCAGCGGCGGGAGCGACGAGCAATGGATTATACGGTTGAGGGCGTGGCGAGCGAGCGGCCGTTCCGGATTGCGCGGCTGGGTCATACCGGCTGGTCCAGCATCGATCTGCTCGGCACGATCGATTTCCTGCGCCGCCGCCTCGGCTTGATGGTCAGCGACGCGGTCACCTTTCCCAACATGCCGGAGACGATCGCGCCCGATCTCGCCAAGGCCTATTTCGTGCGCTGTGCGAGCGATCACCACACGCTGGTGCTCGCCAGTCGCGAGGCGCATCTCACCCGCGCACCCGCGGATTCGCCGATGGTCGGGCAATTGTCGTGGCAGGTCGGTACGCTGCGGCAGGTGAGCGACGGGATCGATTATCTGAAGGATCGCGCGGTGCTCGGGCGGCTGGGGCGCGACTGCCCCGGCTCGAACTGGCACGTCTATTTCTCCGATCCGGACGGCTACACCAACGAACTGTTCTACGGCATGGAGCAGATCGGCTGGGATGGCCGATCGAAGCCGGTGTCGATGTACGATCGCGGCTTCCGCGAGCGCTTCACGCTGCCGCAGATCGCGGAGGAGGCCGAGGTCGAGCGCGCGGCGGCGCGCGGCGACGTGTTCGACGGCTGGCGCGATCCGATCGACGGCGCGGCGACGTTCGATCTTGGCGGCGTCATCGCGGAGCGGCCGTTCCGGGTAACGCGGCTGGGGCGGATGCTGCTTGACGTGCGCGATCTGGAGGCTTCGGTACGCTTCTACGTCGACGTGCTGGGGCTGCGCGAGACCGAGCGGAGGAGCGTCGATGGCCATACCTGCGTCTCCCTGCGCGCCGGCGAGGAACATCACTCGCTGGTGCTGTGCGAGCGCGGACTGTTCGCGGGGCTGGGCTTCCGCGCGGCGGCGGGGCTGGCCGTTCCCGACTACGGCCAGCTCCTCGCCGCGCGCGACGCACTGACGGCGGAAGGGCTGGAGATCGTCGAGCTGCCGCCGGCGCTGTCGGCGGGCATCAGCTACGGCTTCTGGGTCAAGGGGCCGGACGAGATGGGCTTCCAGCTGTTCACCGGAATGCAGCGCGTCGAACGCGACGGCAGCGCGCCGCAGCCGTCTGCATCGCCGCCGCCGCTGGCGACATGGCCGGAGCGGTTGCCGGCGGGCGAGCGCGGCTGGTACGAGCCCCCGTTCCTCGGGCCGCTGGCCTGAGGGATCA